>JASLFY010000194.1 GCA_030150425.1 Yimella sp.
GAGCAGGCACTCGTCCATGCCGCCGGCGACCGGCGACGACCCGACCGGCTCGATGCCGGTGTATTGGTCGGACAGATGCAGATCGGGTGGGCGGACCTCCACCCCGTGACGGCGTGCGTCACCGACGAGGGTCTGCGGTGAGTAGAACCCCATCGGCTGGGAGCGCAGCAGTGCGGCCAGGAAGGCGGCTGGGTAGTGCAGCTTCAACCACGAGCTGGCGTAGACCAGCACCGCGAAGCTGAGCGCGTGGGACTCCGCGAAACCGAAGTTCGCGAAGGCCTCGATCTTGGTGTAGATCTCGTCGGCGACCTGCGGGGTGATGCCGTTGGCGTACATCCCGTCGTACAGCCGCTGCCGCAGCGCGTCGATCCGCTCCACACCGCGTTTGGATCCCATCGCCCGGCGCAGCAGGTCGGCGTCGGCCGGCGAGCAGCCACCGACGCTGACCGCCATCTGCATCAGCTGTTCCTGGAACAGCGGCACGCCGAGGGTGCGCTCCAGGACGTCCTCGAGCAGCGGGTGGGCGTAGGTCACCGGGTCCTGTCCGGTGCGCCGGCGGATGTACGGGTGGACCGCGCCGCCCTGGATCGGGCCGGGGCGGATGAGCGCGATCTCGACCGCCAGGTCGTAGAAGCTGCGGGGCTTGAGCCGGGGGAGGGTGCCCATCTGGGCGCGGCTCTCCACCTGGAAGACCCCGATCGAGTCGGCCCGGCCGAGCATGTCGTAGACCCCGCGCTCACCCTTGGGCAGCGTCTCGATCCGCCAGTGTTCGCCGAGGTGTTCGGCGGTCAGGTCGAAGGTGTGTTGCAGCGCGGCCAGCATGCCGAGCCAGAGCAGGTCGAACTTCACCAGCCCCATCCAGGCGCAGTCGTCCTTGTCCCACTGCAGGACGGTGCGGTTCTCCATCCGGGCCGGCTCGATCGGACAGACCCGGCCGACCGGCTCGCGGGTCAGGACCATCCCGCCGGAGTGGATGCCGAGGTGGCGCGGGAAGGTCAGCACCTGCTGGGCGAGGTCTATCACCGGGGCGGGGATGTCGTGGTCGGCGGTCGCGATCTCGGCGCCCCACCGCTCCACCTGTCGGGACCACGCGTCCTGCTGTCCCTGGCTGTGGCCGAGCGCCTTGGCCATGTCACGGACCGCGTTCTTCGGGCGGTAGGTGACCACGTTGGCGACCTGCGCCGCGTTGCGCCGGCCGTACCGGCGGTAGACGTACTGGATCACCTCCTCGCGGCGGCGGGAGTCGAAGTCGACGTCGATGTCGGGAGCCTCCGCCCGCAGTTCGGACAGAAAACGCTCGAACGGCAGCCGGTAGAAGATCGGGTCGATCACGGTGATCCCCAGGACGTAACAGACCAGCGACGCGGCCGCCGAGCCGCGCCCCTGGCAGAGGATCCCCTCGCCCCGGGCGAACTGCACGATGTCGTGGACGATCAGGAAGTAGCCGGGGAAGTCCTTCGCCTCGATCACCGCCAGTTCCTTGTCGAGCCGCTCGCGCACCTCCCGGCTCATCGCCGGGAAGACCACGGCCGCCTTCTCCTCGACCATCTCGCGCAACCAGCTCATCGCGGTGTGGCCGTCGGGGACCTCCTGGTCGGGCAGCCGCGGGCTCGCCGCGCGCAGTCGGAAACCGGCGGCGTCGGCGATCTCGACGGTGCGTTCGACCGCGCCGGGGAAGCGCGCGAACCGGCGGGCCATCTCGGCTCCGCTGCGCAGGTGGGCACGGTCGCCGGCGGGCAGCCAGCCGTCGAGCTCGTCGAGGCTGCGGCGCGCGCGGACGGCGGCCAGCGCGGTGGCGAGCGGGAAACGGTCCGGGGTGGCGTAGTGGACGGCGTTGGTGGCGACCACGTCGAGCCCACTGCGCCGGGCCAACGCGGCCAGCCGGTCGTTGCGCGGACCGTCGGCCGGGTCGTCGTGGTCGGTCAGCTCGACCAGCACGTTCTCCGCGCCGAAGAGGTCCTTCAGCTGTTCCAGTTCGCGGTACGCCGCCCCCTCACCGCCGGTCGAGAGTGCCTGTCGCACAGCGCCTTTGCGGCAGCCGGTGAGCACGAACCAGGAGTTTTCGGCCAACGCGGCCACCTGCTCCAGGTCGTGCACCGGGCGACCCTTCTCCGCGGTGGGGTGCAGGTGTCCCTCGGTGAGTGCCTCCGCCAACCGGTGGTAGCCGTCGACCCCGCGGGCCACCACAACGATGTGTTGACCCTCGGGGTCGGCCACCCCGTTCTGCGGCGCGGTCAGCCCGAAGGAGAGCTCGGCGCCGTACATCGTGATGAGGTCGCCGTACGCCTCCGCCGCCTCCGCCTGACGGACGATGCCATAGAGGCCGTCGTGGTCGGTGAGCGCCAGGCCGTGCAACCCGAGCCGTACGGCCTCGGTCACCAGCGCCTCCGGGGAGGAGGCGCCGTCCAGGAAGCTGTAGTGGGAGTGGGCGTGCAGTTCCGCGTACGGCACCACCGGCCCGACCGGTCGCTGCACCGCGGCCGGCCGGAAGGTGGCGCGCTTGCGCGAGAACGCCGGCCCGTCACCGCCGTCGGCGGGGCGGTCGCCGCGACCGCGGTGCTGCTTCGGGCGTACGCCGTCGGAGAGCGCGCGTTCCAGCTCGGACCACGGGATCGGTGGGTTGTTCCAGCCCATCAGTCGTACCGCGCTTCGATCCACCAGCCGCCGACGGCGGCGTCGACGGAGCGCAGCAGCAGCCACGCGTCCCCGGAGTCGTCGACGATCTGGAAACGGCTCAACGACGTCGCGCCGCTCTGCCACCAGTGCTGTCGGATCGGCCACGGGCCGTTCCAAGCGACGATCCGCCGGGGGCGCGAACGCTGGTGTGCCGGTTGCCAGTTCGCCGGGGGCGCGGACAGGTTGCCGCGCCGGTCGACCGACACCTCCTGCCCGTCGGCGGCGAGGACGACCGCCGGTTGTGCGGTCGCGAAGACGGTCGCCGGGCCCGGTCCGGGCAGCGCTCCCGGCCACGGCCGGTCGAGGGAACGGTCGGCGGGTGGGGCGTCTCCCCACGGTCGGGTGACGACCCGTTCGTGCAGCAGCCGGCCGCCGACGACGCTGCCGACCCGGACCCCGGTGTGGCCGAGGTCGTGTTGCAGCGTGGTGATCGCGTGGAGGATGTGCTGGTCGGGCCGTTCGCCCCACAACCCCTGGGCGTGGGCCGCCGCGGGAGTGGGGGACAGCGCGCCGACCTCGATCGCGACGACGCCGTCGTGCGGATCGAGCCCCTCGGCCGAGAGATCCTCCAACTGCCAGCGCACCCGCTCCACCATGTCGTGGACGGTGAACGGCCAGGCGTGGCGCCAACTGCGTTCGTCGCGATGGCCCCGGTCAGTGGTCAGCGTCACCCGGATCTGGTGGACGACCAGGGAACGGGTGCGCAACCGCTCCACCAAGGTGTGTGCGTGTGACCGACACAGTTCGGTCAGGCGCTCGCTGTCGTTGCACGGCTCGTCACAGCCGACCCGGACGGTGAGGTCGTCGGGCACCTCGTGGACCGGGAGCAACGGGGCGTCCTCGCCCCAGGCGAGTTGGTGGGCTCGCCGACCGGCCTCCCCGAACCGGGCGTGGACCTGCTCGCGGGGCAGCTTCGCCAACGCGCCGAGGCTGCGAATTCCCATCCGCTGCAACGAGATCGCCAACTTCGGCTGGTCGACGGCGGCGGCGACGGTGGTGACCGGAAGGGTGCGCAGGAAGGCCGTCGTGTCGCGGCTGGGCAGCACCAGGACGGGTCGCTCGGCCGTGGTCGACCCGGCGGCCTGCTCCGCGGCGAACAACCCGTCGGCGACGGCCAGTCGTACGTCGTCGAGGTCGAGTTCCGCGAGCTGGTCGAGCAGCAGCTCCACGACCGCCTCCTCGCTGCCGTAGAAGCGGGCGGCGCCGGTGATGCGTACGGCCACGCAGCCCTGGCGGATCAGGTGGACGTGGGGGACGACCCGTTCGACCGCGCGCAACACGGGGGTGAACCACCGCTCGTCGACCGCCGGGTCGTGGGGGAGCACGGTGAGTTCCGGACAGCGGGTCTGCGCCTCGCGCAGGCGCAGACCGGTGGCCACCGACTCCTCCCGGGCGGCGGGGGACACCGCGACCACCGCGCCCTTGGCGACCAGGGCGAGCAGCGGCGGGGCGTCGTCGCCGAGGCTGCGCCGGGCGGCTTCGACCGGCCAGTCCGGGCAGTGCAGCACCAGGGTGCGCGCCGGCGGTGCGGCGGTCAGGACTGGAGCGGTGGCCATTCCTCGAGTATCGAACAGGTGTACGAACTGGTCAAGGTCGGCGTGTCGTCACCCCTCGGTCGGTGGCCAGTGCACGGTGACCCGGCGGGTGTGGTGGCCGCGGGTCGCCTCGATGACGAACTCGCGACCGATCAGGTGGCCGTGGCCGCAGTCCAGGCCGCGCCAGCGGGTGGAGTGGACCGCGAGCGTCGCGGCCGCACGCGGCCAGGCGTCGGCGACGATGAGCACCGCCCCGCGGTGGCGCAGCCGCGCCTCGAGCCTGGACCGGGTCGACGGAGCCATTGGTGGCGGGGCGCAGGCGAGCACCACGTCGACCGCCTCGACGAGGGTGGACAGGCAGTCGACCCATTGGTCCGCGCAGAGTTGGGGGACCAGGATCAGCCGCTGCAGGTCGACACCCCATTCATGGGCCGACTCGAGCCCGAGATGGGGGAATCCGACTGCGGCGCACCAGGACTGCTCGATGCTCGCGCCGGCGAGCAGGCCGATGCCCAGGGTGGTCGCCCCGATGACCGAATAGACCGAGCCGGTGCGCAGCGAGGGGCCGACCGCCGCCTGCAGTGCCGGGTGGACCGGCAGTGACCGCGTCGAACCCTCGGCGCGCTGCAGCCTGCGGCGCAGCCCGGCGAGGACCTCGGCGGGGTCGTCGGCGACGGTGGTCATGGTTCCAGCATCGAACATGAGTTCGAACTGTGCAACCCGTGTCCGGAAGGGGTTCGCGCCGAACGGCGAGGAGCCGCCCGGTCCTGCCGGGCAGCTCCTCGTGTCGTACGGGTTCGACTCAGGCGTCGGTCGAACGGGTCGGGCGCGAACCCAACTCGTCGTCGAGGCGCAGCAGGCCCGGACCGTCGTCCTTGATCAGCGAGATGCGGCCGACGATCTCGCTCACCGTCGACTCCTCCTCGATCTGCTCGTCGAGGAACCAGTTGAGCAGCGGGCGGGAGTCGAGGTCACCCTCCTTCTCGGCGTCGCGGTAGAGCGCGCGGATCGACTCCGAGACGCGCTGCTCGTGGGCGTACGCCGCCTCGAAGGCGTCGAGGACGGTCTCGACCTTCACATTGGGCGCGGGGATGCTCCCGATCACCGGGTTGTTGTCGCGGTCGGCGAGGTGGTCGATGAACTTGTTGGCGTGGACGATCTCCTCGTCGGCCTGTCGGCGCAGCCAGTTGGCCAGACCCGGGAGATCCATCGTCTCCATCGAGATGGCCAGCTGGCGGTAGACGATCGACGCCTCGAACTCGAGGGTGATCTGCGCGTTGAACTTGTTCTCCAGTGCGGCGCTCATCTTCATGTTTCCGACCTTAATCCGATTCGGCCCGCACGTCAGCGCAGGAATGGCTGCCTTCAGTCGGCGCACTCAGCCGACATCCGGGGCGGGCCGCCGGGGGAGGTCCCGGCGGCCCGTCCGGCCGGTGATGTCGGTGTGGTGCAGCGGCCGGTCACCAACTGTTGACGACATCGATGACCAGGCGCTGCCCGCCGTCGGTGTTGTTGAGAATGAACGCCTGCATCGGCAGCCGGCCCCGCAGCCCGATGAAGAACTGGGTCTGCCCCTCGAACGAGGCGCCGTAGGCGATCTGCTTGAAGTTGTACCAGCCCGACACGTTCGCCACTTCCATCCGGTTGGCGGGCCGATAGGTGGCCACCCCGGAGGAGGTGTACGCCGGTGCCTTCGCGATCACCTGCAGGATCGCCCCGCCGCGCAGGTGGAGGACCTGCCCGCTGGGATCGACCACTGCGCTGGACACGTAGCGCACGTCGTAACCGGTGTTGCGCAGGCCCCGACCGAGGTCGATCACCATCCGCTCGAAGCAACCGTGCTGGCCGACCCGTACGCCCTGAACGGCGCGGGTGGTCATGGGTGCCGAGGTCTTCGGCAGTGATCCCCACGGTGCGGTGCACGCCGTGGCGTGCGCCTCGCCGCCGCCGACCGGCGCGACCAACGCCGTGGCGGACATCGTCGCTGCCGCTACGGCCAGCGCGATCTTGTTCTTCATGAGTGCTCCCCCTGTCCCAAGCGGGGCGGACCCTGCTCCGTCCCGGGACCCAGAATCCTCCGAGTCGGCTGGGAAGACCATGGGGAGAGCTATCCATCCGGATCGCTATGCATCGCGCTCCCTCCGCGCGCCCGGTCGGCTCGTCTCAGCTGGGCGGCAGGACGTCCGTCTGCGCCGGCAGGTTCGCGACGCCGACCGGGCAGGTCAGGCCGTTCGGGCCGTGGTTGCAGTAACCCGCGGGGTTCTTGTGGAGGTACTGCTGGTGGTAGTCCTCGGCGTAGTAGAACGGCCCGGCGTCCTCCGCCGAGCGGATCTCGGTCGTCGGGTCGCCGTAGCCGCCGGCGCGCAGTTCCTGGGTGAACGCGGTGCGGGTGCGCTCGGCGGCTGCTTCCTGCTCGGGGGTGGTCCAGTAGATCGCCGAGCGGTACTGGGTGCCGACGTCGTTGCCCTGCCGGTTCTCCGTGGTCGGGTCGTGGTTCTCCCAGAACGACTTGAGCAGCAGGTCCGGGGTCGTCACCGTCGGGTCGTACGCGATCAGCACCGCCTCGGTGTGGCCGGTGCGGCCGGTGCAGGTCTCCTCGTACGTCGGGTTCGGGGTGAAGCCGCCCATGTAACCGGCCGCCGTGGTGACCACGCCGGGCAGCTTCCAGAAGATCCGTTCCGCGCCCCAGAAACAGCCCATGCCGACGTACAGCAGTTGGGTGCCGTCCGGCCACGGGCCGGCGAGCGGGCTGCCGAGCACCTCGTGGGTGGAGGGGATGCCGGGCAGCGCGGTGGCGCGGCCGGGCAGTGCCTCGTCGGCGGTGACAGGGGTGGTGGTGCGTCCGAATCCGAAGGCCATGTGGGGGTCAACGCCGATCGCGCCGGGATGCTTCCCACGGTTCCAGTGGCTGGTTGCGGGGGTCCTGGCAACAGCGAACCGCCACTGGAGGAGTGCCGGTAATCCGGTTGAGCCGCAACGGTTCCGGCGGGAGGATCGAGCCATGACGATCGACGTACGCCGTGTCGACCTGCTCGCCACCGATGCCACGAGCGTGGCGCTGGCGGAGCAATTCGTCGCCGTGCAGGAACGCAATTCGCGGGCGCTGTGGGGCGACGAACACACCGGATGGACGCTGCCCGAGCTGCAGGGGCGGCGGCGCGGCACCACGCACGACTTCGTCGACCTGGTCGCGGTGGACGGTGACCGGGTCGTCGGCATGACGGCGCTCGCGATGCCGCTGACCGACAACACCCATTTGGCGATGTGCACCGTGCGCACCGACCCGGGGCGCGAGCGCGAGGGGATCGGATCGGCGTTGACCGCCGCGGTCGAGCAGTACGCCCGCGACGCCGGACGCGCCACCCTCGAGGCCGACACCGAAACCCGCACCGACCGGCCGCCGGCGGCCGAGGACTTCGTACGCCACCGCGGCTACCACCCGGTTCAGGTGATGATCCGCAGCGAGCTGAGCTTGCCGGCCGACGCGGAGGCACTCGCGCGGCAGGCCGCCGGTGACGGCGTCGAGGACGCCGCCGCGTTCCGGATCGAGACGCGCGTCGACGACATCCCGGACGAGTGGTTGCCGGGTCTCGCCGAACTGGAGCAGCGGATGAGCACCGATGCGCCACAAGGGGATCGGGACGCGCGGGAGGAGGACTGGACGCCGGACCGGGTCCGGGAGGACCTGAAGTGGGCGCGCGACGCCGGGCGGCGGATCGTGCTGTCGGTGGCCCTCGAGGGCGAGCGGATGGTCGGCTTCACCAGCATCGAGGTCGTGGCCGCAGCGGACGGCGCGGAGCGCCGACTGGCGTACCAACAGGACACGCTGGTGCTGCGCGAGGCGCGCGGGCACCGGCTCGGCGTACGGCTGAAGGCGGCCAACGCGCTCGAACTGCAGCGCACCTGCCCGACCGTACGCACGGTGTTGACCTGGAACGCCGACGACAACGTCCACATGCTTGCCGCGAATGCCGACCTCGGGTGGCGCCGGACGGGCACGCTGAAGGTGTGGCAGAAGAACCTCGCGCAATGAGTGGGTCGGCCGCGATCGAGATCGACGGACTGGTCAAACGGTTCGGTGATCACGCCGCGGTCGACGGACTGGACCTGCGGGTCCGGCCGGGCACGGTCCACGGCTTCCTCGGGCCGAACGGTGCGGGCAAGAGCACCACCATCCGGGTGCTCCTCGGTCTGTATCGGTACGACCAGGGCAGTGTGCGGGCGCTCGGCATGGACGTCGCGACCCGGTCGCACGACGTGAACCGGCGGATCGGATACGTGCCGGGCGATGTCGCGCTGTGGCCGAACCTCACCGGTGCGCAGGTGCTCGACGCCCTGGCCGGACTGCGCGGCGGCCGCGACGAGACCCGCGAGCGCGCGCTGATCGAACGGTTCGCCCTCGACCCGACCAAGAAGGTGCACGCCTACTCGAAGGGCAATCGGCAGAAGGTCGCGCTGGTCGCAGCCTTCGCCGCGCCGGTGGACCTGTTGGTGCTCGACGAGCCGACCAGCGGTCTCGACCCGCTGATGGAGTACGAGTTCGGCGTCTGCGTCCGCGAGGCGACCGCCGCCGGCCGCACCGTGCTGCTGTCCAGCCACATCCTCTCCGAGGTCGAGAACCTCTGCAGTGACGTCACGATCATCAAGGACGGGAAGCTCGTCGAGACCGGGTCGTTGGCGCAGATGCGTCACCTCGCCTCCTCGACGGTCACCGTGCGCGGCGCCGACGACCGGCTCGCCGCGCTCGCCGCCGAGGTGGAGCTGGCCGCCGGCGCCGCCCCGCAACGAACCGACGGCACCCTCCTGGTGCAGGTCGCCCGTGATCGTCTCCCGGCGGTGCTCGCGGTCGTCGCGACGTCCGGGCTGCAGGACGTCAGCTGCGAACCGGCCAGCCTCGAGGACCTCTTCCTGCGGCACTATCGCGAGCCCGGCTCGGCCCCGTCATGATTCCGCTGACCGCCCTGCTGCTGCGCCGACAACGGGTCCGCATCCTGAGCTGGCTGATCGGTCTCTGGGCGCTGGTTGCGATCGGAGTGCCGAGTTACCTGCACACCTATCCGACGCTCGCCGACCGTCGGGTGCTGGTCGACCAGATGAGCGCGGCCGCCGCGACGAAGGTGCTGTACGGCCGGTTGCGCGCCCCCGGCACCATCGGCCAGCTGGTCGCCTGGGAGATCGCCACCTTCACGGTTCTGCTCGGCGCCGTCGCCGCCGTACTGATCGCGGTCGCGGTCTCCCGGGCGGAGGAGGAGAACGGCACCACCGAGCTGGTGCGCTCGACCGGGGTCGGTGCCGGGAAGGTGCTCGCCGCTCAGCTCACGGTCGTGCTCGGCAGTTGCGTCGCGCTCGGCGCCGGCTGCAGCGCGGTGCTGCTCGCCCAGCTGCCGACCTCGGCGGAGCTGACGGTGACCGGCGCGCTCGTGCTCGGCGGCGTCGTCCTGGTCGCCGCGGCGACGTGCGGGCTGATCGCGCTGCTCGCGGCGCAGATCTGGCCCGAGGCGAGCACCGCGCGCGCCGCGGGGCTCGGA
>JASLFY010000220.1 GCA_030150425.1 Yimella sp.
CGGTCGCGGCCTGTGTCGGCGACGTCTCCGACCCCGAGCGGCTGCGGCCGGTGGCCGGAGCGGTCTTCAACCCCGCCTCCGGTGGGTTGTTCCACGCCCGACAGGGCGGCGGCGCACACCTGGTCCGCGACGGCGAACCGCAACCACTGCGGGTCAGCGCGGAGACGGACCTCGGACAGGCGCTGCTCGGCTCGGGATTCGGTTACGACGCCGCTAAGCGGGTGCGCCAGGCGACGCTGCTCGCCGAGCTCCTGGGCGACGTACGAGACCTGCGCCGGGGCGGCAGCGCCGCACTCGACCTGTGCTTCGTCGCGGCCGGTCGACTCGACGTCTACTACGAGTCGGGACTGAACCCGTGGGACCGGTTGGCCGCGCAGTTGTGCGTCACCGAGGCCGGCGGAGTGGTCCGCGGGCTGCCCGGCGACGAGCCGGGTGTGGCGTTGGTGGTGGCCGGGCCGGAAGGGCTGGTCGAGGCGCTGTTGCCGCGGTTGCGGCACGTCGACAGCTGAGGTTACTGACCGGTAATCGACCCGGTGTCGCACATCACCCCCGATTGAGGCACAATCCCGCTGCGGTCGGGCACAAATCCGCACGTCGTCGCGTTACGCCGACTGACGATGCGGCACACCTGCCCCAGGACTTTTTCGCAGACGAAGAGAAGGACGCGATGGCTACCGATTACGACGCCCCCCGCAAGACCGACGACGAGCTCAACGAGGACAGCCTCGAGGAGCTGAAGTCGCGGCGCAACGACAAGAGCGCGAACGTCGACGTCGACGAAACCGAGCAGGCCGAGGGCTTCGAGCTGCCCGGTGCCGACCTGTCCGGCGAGGAGATGGAGATCCGCGTCATCCCGCGCCAGTCCGACGAGTTCACCTGCTCGCGCTGCTTCCTGGTGAACCACCGCAGCCAGCTCGCCGGTGAGCGCGGCGGCCTGCCGATCTGCAAGGACTGCGCCTGAGCAGTGTCTGACGTGGGACACCGGTTCCCGTCGGCCCCGTCCGGAGGTTCGGACAGGTCTGGTGGGAACCGGTGTCCGCGTTCAGCGCTACCGTTCATGGTGAGAACGGACATCGATGACACCGCCCTCCCGGCGGTGACGACCAAGAACGAGGACTGAACCAGCGTGGCACTCTTCCGTCGCAACAAGACCGACGAGCCGGTCGTCGAGGACGCCGTTGAGACCGAGTCGGTGGTCGAGGACGCTGCGGACGTCGACGACGCCGCTGACGACGCGACCGACACCGCAGACTCCGGTTCCGCCGACGAGGCGACCGAGGTTGCTGACGCGGACAAGGACGACGCCGACAAGCCCACCACGACCTCGCGCATCGACTCACGTTCGGTCGACCGCACCGACGGCCCGTTCGACCGCACCGAGGTCGACAACCTCGACGGCTACATCGACTTCGGAGCGATCGCGATCGCGCCGGTGCCCGACATGGAACTGCGTCTCGACGTCGACGAGGCCGGCACGGAGATCACCGGTCTGACCGTGATGGTCGGCGAATCGGCTTGTCAGATGCAGGCATTCGCCGCGCCGAAGTCGCGCGGTGTCTGGGACGCGATCCGCGGAGAGATCCACGACAACCTGCTCGCCAACGGCTCCTCGGCCGAGGAACACGTCGGTCCGCTGGGTGTCGAACTGCACGTACGTATGGCAGCCCGCGGAGCCGACGGCCGCACCACCTACTCGCCGGCCACCTTCGTCGGTGTCGACGGCCCCCGCTGGTTCCTGCGCGCCGTCCTGTCCGGACGCGCGGCGGCCGAGGACCAGGCCCGTGCCGCGATGCTCGACCTGGTGCGCGGCACCATCGTGACCCGCGGCAGCGAGCCGCGCGCACCCCGCGAGATGCTCCCGCTGAAGGTGCCGGACTCGGTGCAGACCGAGGCCGAGATGGAGCCGCTCCCGACCGCCGACGAGGCGGACACCGACCGGAACGGGGTCCCGAATCCGTTCGAACGCGGCCCGGAGATCACGGAGGTCCGCTGATGGGCAACCGTCCGGGTCTGCTGGACCGCATCACCAGCCGGTTGTCGGGCTCGAGTGAGCGCCGCGACCGCGAGGAGATCCAGCTGCAGTGTCACCGGTCGGGCAGCACCCCGGTCGTCGACCTGCACGACCGTGAGTTCGCCCAGTGCACCGGCACCGTCCGGTCGGTGAGCCTGCGACCGCGCGCCGAGCACACCCCGGCGCTGGTGGTCGACCTCGACGACGGCACCCGCACGATGACCGTGGTCTTCCTCGGCCGTCGCCGCATCTCCGGGATCGACCCGGGCGTCATGCTGACCGTCCGCGGGCGAGTCTGCATGCAGCGCGGAACCCCGGCGATTTACAACCCGGCGTACGAGATCCTTCCCACCCGCGCCGGCTGAACGGCCGACGCGCGCGGGCGTCGCGGAACGGTCAGTGACCGTCCGCGGCGAGTGAGCGCACCACCGGTTCCGTCGCGCCGGTGAGGTGCTGGCCCAGCAGTGGCTCCGACTCCGGGGTCGTGAGGAACAAAAGCTCGTCGAACGCCTCGACCGCGTCGTCGGCGCTCGGCGCGAGCGGCAGGTCGTCGCGGATGATGCCGACGAGCACCGTGTTCGGCGGCAACTCGAGCTGATCGACGGCGGCTCCGACGACGGGACCGTCGGCCGTGACGGTGATCTCCACCATCGTCGCCCGGCCCTGCTGGAACTGGAACAGGCGCACCAGGTCGCCGACGCTGACCGCCTCCTCGACCAGGGCCGTCATCAGGCGCGGCGTCGACACCGCGACGTCGACGCCCCAGCTCTCGTCGAACATCCACTCGTTCTTCGGGTTGCTGATACGCGCGACCGTACGGCCGACGCCGAACTCGGTCTTCGCCAGCAGCGAGACGACGAGGTTCACCTTGTCGTCGCCGGTCGCGCAGACCACGACGTCGCAGTCCTCGAGCTGCGCCTCGCGCAGCGTGGAGATCTCACAGGCGTCGGCCAGCAGCCAGCTGGCCGCCGGGACCGACTGGCTCTTGGACTCATCAGCGTACTTGTCGATGAACAGCACCTGGTGGCCGTTGTTCAGCAGTTCGCGGCCGATGGACCGGCCGACCGAACCGGCGCCGACGATGACGACTCGCATCGTGAACTCCTCAGAAGTCGGACGGACGGGGGCGACCGAGCGTCTGCTCGATCCTGGGCATGTCGGCGGTGGGCACCAGCAGTTGCAACAGGTCGCCCTCCTGCAACACGGTGTTCGCCTGGGGGAGGACCCCCTCGCCGAGTCGGGTCAGGTATGCGACGCGGACGCCGTACTCGCTCTCGACCTTCTTCAGCGGGGTGCCGATCCAACTGGCGTCGGTCGGGATCTCCGCGAGCGTGATCGCGCCGCTGGCGTCGGTGTGCACCGGCACCGCGCCGGCCGGGACGAGGCGGCGCAACACCTGGTCCGCGGTCCAGCGGACGGTGGCCACCGTGGGAATGCCGAGCCGCTGGTAGATCTCCGCGCGGCCCGGGTCGTAGATGCGGGCGACGACGTGTTCGACGTCGAAGGTCTCGCGGGCGACGCGGGCCGACAGGATGTTGGAGTTGTCACCGCTGCTGACCGCGGCGAACGCGTACGCGTGCTCGACGCCGGCGCGCTTGAGGGTGTCGCGGTCGAAACCGATGCCGGTGACGCGGTCGCCCTCGAACGAACGCCCGAGGCGCCGGAAGGCGGCTTCGTCGCGGTCGATGACCGCCACCGAGTGTCCCTGTTGGTGCAGGGTCATCGCCAGCGAGGAACCGACACGGCCGCAGCCCATGATCACGTAGTGCACAGCACAGACGCTACCGGAGCGGCCTCGTACGAACGCGTCCCGTTCGCCGGTTCGTGATCGGGCCCGCTGCTGCCTAGACTCGTGCCCTGTGTCAGGCGGTGGACGTGCGCTCAAGCGGGTCTTGGTCGGCCGGGCGATGCGCAGCGACAAGCTGGGCGAGACCCTGCTGCCCAAGCGATTGGCGCTACCCATCTTCGCCAGCGACGCGCTGTCGTCGGTGGCGTACGCCCCGGACGAGATCCTGCTCACCCTCGGCCTCGCCGGCGGCGCCTTCGCCGGCACCCACTCGTGGCAGATCACCCTCGGTGTCGTGTTCGTCATGGCCGTGGTGGTCGCGTCGTACCGACAGAACGTCCACGCGTATCCCTCCGGTGGCGGCGACTACGAGGTCGCGACGGAGAACATCGGTCCGCGTGCGGGGCTGACCGTCGCGTCCGCGCTGCTGGTCGACTACACCCTCACCGTCGCGGTGTCGGTGTCGTCCGGCGTGCAGAACGCCAAGGCGGCGTTGCCCTTCCTGGCCGGTCACGAGGTCTTCGCGGCCGTCGCGATCATCCTGGCGATCACCGCGATGAACCTGCGCGGCGTCCGCGAATCGGGGTCGGTCTTCGCGATCCCGGTCTACCTGTTCATGCTCGGCGTGATCGCGCTGGCGGTCGTCGGCTTCGCCCGCCACATGAGCGGGGACCTGCCGATGGCGGAGTCGGCGCAGTACGACCTGGCGCCCGCGCAGGGGATGGACGCCCTCGGTCAGATCGCGTTGATGTTCCTGCTGCTGCGCGCCTTCTCCAGTGGGTGTGCCGCGCTGACCGGCGTCGAGGCGATCTCCAACGGCGTGCCCGCGTTCCGCAAGCCGAAGAGCCGCAACGCCGCGACCACGCTGCTGATGATGGGCAGCATCGCGGTGTTCATGCTGCTGTCGATCGTCACCCTTGCGAACTGGACCGGGGTGCAGATGGAGGACCCGTCGGCCCCGGACCGGATGACGCTGAACGGGCAGCCGGTGCACGGCTACCACGAGGCGCCGGTGCTCTCGCAGCTCGCGCATTCGGTGTTCGACGGGTTCCCGGCCGGCATCGTGTACGTCTCGATCGTCACCGGTCTGATCCTGGTGCTGGCGGCGAACACCGCTTTCAACGGCTTCCCGGTGCTCGCCTCGATCCTCGCCCGCGACGGCTTCCTGCCGCGGCAGCTGCACAACCGCGGTGACCGGCTCGCGTTCTCCAACGGCATCGTCATGCTGTCGGCCGCGGCGATCTTCCTCGTGGTCGTCTACGACGCCCAGGTGACCCGGCTGATCCAGCTCTACATCGTCGGTGTGTTCGTCTCGTTCACGCTGAGCCAGACCGGCATGATCCGCCACTGGAACGCCCGGCTGCGCACCGAGACCGACCGCGCCCTCCGCTCCCGGATGCACCGTTCGCGGGCGATCAACGCGGTCGGCGCGCTGATGGCCGGCCTGGTGCTGGTGATCGTGCTGCTGACCAAGTTCGTGCACGGCGCCGGCTACGCGGTGGCCGCGATGGCGGTGCTCTTCCTGGTCATGCTGGCGATCCGCAAGCACTACCGCCACGTCTCCGCCGAGCTGGCGCTGGCGGAGATCACCGACGACGACCTGCGGATGCTGCCGTCGCGG
>JASLFY010000260.1 GCA_030150425.1 Yimella sp.
GCCTTGCGGGTCAGCACGTCGGCGACCGCGGCGGCGAAGCTCGCGGCGACGTCCTCGAGCGGCACCGGGTGACCGTCGCGCTCGCACTGCTGCACCCAGCGGACCACCGCGGTCTTCAACCCGGAGAAGGAGAAGTCGAAGCGGTGCCGCTCCAGGTCACGCTTGGAGGTGAGCCCGCGCGGGAACGCGATGGCCTTCGGATTCCCTTGCGTCGCAAGGCGATCGATGTGCGGGCCGCCCGGGTAGGGAACACCGAGCACGCGCGCGACCTTGTCGAAGGCCTCCCCCGCCGCGTCGTCGATGGTCCGGCCGAGGGCCTCGACGTCGGTGACGATGTCGCCGACCCGCAGCAGGTCGGTGTGACCACCGGAGACCAACAGCGCCATCGTCGGCTCGGGCAGCGGGCCGTGGTCGAGCACGTCGGCGCAGACGTGGGCGGCGAGGTGGTTGACGCCGTACAGCGGCTTGTCGAGGGCCCACGCGACGGCCTTCGCGGCCGAGACGCCGACCATCAGCGCGCCGGCGAGACCCGGTCCGGCGGTCACCGCGACCGCGTCGACGTCGGCCAGAGTGAGCCCGGCGTCGGCGCAGGCCTGACGGATCATCGGCAGGATCGACTCCAGGTGGGCCCGGCTGGCGACCTCCGGCACGACGCCGCCGAAGCGGACGTGTTCGTCGACGCTGCTGGCGAGTGCGTCACCGAGCAGGGTGGTGCCGCGCACCAACGCCACGCCGGTCTCGTCACACGAGCTCTCGATGCCGAGCACGATCGGCTCCGGCGACGCCACGGAACTCATGCTTCCTCCTTCACCAACGCGCGCATGATGATCGCGTCGATCCCCTCGGGTTGGTAGTAACGACGGCGGACGCTGATCTGCTCGAATCCGTTGCGGTCGTACAGCTTTCGCGCCGGAACGTTGTCGGCCCGCACCTCCAGCAGCAGTGCCTCGGCACCGGCGGCGACCGCCTCGTCGCGCATCCAGGTCACCAGCTCACCCGCCAGTCCGGTGCCGCGCCCGCGGGGCGCGACGGCGATCGTCATGACGTCGGCGGTGTCGTGGCCCGGGCAGTCGACCCCGGCGTACGCCAGGATGCCGGCGTCGTCCTCGACGACGCGGTAGCGCCGGGCCGGGCGGCTCGCGTGTTCGGCCCACCAGGTCTGCTCGCTCCACGCCTCGTGGCCGAACAGTTCGGCGTCGAGCGCCGCCAGGTGCGGGATGTCCCGCCAGGTCATCGGCCGGGTGATCATCGGCCCAGCGCCGACTTCTGGCTGACCGACGGCTTCGCGTCGGGCTGACGCAGGTAGAGCGGCTGCAGCGGCAGCAGGTCGCCACCCTCCGCGAGCCGGCGACCGACGAGCCGGCCGAGCGCGACGGCGTCGACGTCGAGCTGCGGCAGGGCCCTCTCGAACAGCTCCGGGTAGAGCAGTGGCCCGCGACCGGCGGCCGGCAGCGCACGCACCTCCGCGGGCAGGTCGGCCGGTCGGTGCACCTGCGGCTCACCGACCCGCACTCCCCCGGTGTACCGGGCCAAGTAGACCTCCTTGCGGCGCGCGTCGATCGCGACCAGGAAGTCGTCCGGCGAATCCGGTTGTGCCGCAACGGCCTCGGCGATCGCGTCGAGCCCGCACACCCCGTACGCCGGACGGTCCAGGACCAGCCCGAGCGTCGCCGCGGTCGTGATGCCGACGCGCAGGCCGGTGAACGGGCCCGGGCCGACGCCGACCGCGAAGCCGTCGATCGAGGACCGCTCGACGCCCGCCTCCGCGACGACGTCGCGGACCAGGGGCATCAGGATCTCGGTGTGGCGGCGCGCGTCGATCTCGCTGCGCGCCGCGAGCACCTGCCCGTCGTCGAGCAGCGCGACGGTGACCGCCGAGGTCGAGGTGTCCATCGCCAGCAAGCGGGTCACGACAGTTCCTCCACGAGTTGTTCGAAGCGCCGGCCGACCGGGCGCAGCGTGATCGTGCGGCCCTCGGTGTCGGGGTCGACGTCGATCACCAGCTCCAGCCGCTCGTCGGCGAGATGCTCGGCCACCCCGGCGCCCCACTCCACGATGGTCACGGCCTCGTCGAGGTCGGAGTCGAGGTCGAGGTCGTCGAGTTCCAGCTCGCCGTCCAGCCGGTACGCGTCGACGTGGACCAGTTCCGGTCCGCCGACCAGCGACGGGTGGACCCGCGCGATCACGAAGGTCGGCGAGGTGATCGGGCCGCGGACCCGCAACCCCTCGGCGATGCCCTGGGTCAGCGTGGTCTTGCCGGCGCCGAGACCGCCGGTCAGGACGATCAGGTCGCCGCGGCGGAGCTTCTCACCGAGAGTCCTGCCCCACGTCTGCGTCGCGTCCCGATCCGCCAGTGCGACAACGGAACTCACGCGCGGGCCTTCCCGGAGGACGCCTTGGTCGAGGCGGCCTTCGGGGACGACGACTTCGCCCGACGCGCGGCACCCGCCCGCGCCTTGCCGCTGACGTCGGTGACCCGCCGCGCGACCGGCCGGCGACCGCTGCGCTGGGAGCGCGGCCGATCCATCGCTCGCGACGCGCGCTGTGCCAGCTCGACCACCTGCAGGTTCACGATCTCGGGGTACTCCATCGGCAGCATGTGGCCCGCTCGGCGCACCACGACGTGTTCGGCGTGGGGCATGTGGGAGATCATCTCGGCCGCGTGCGCGACGGGCACGATCAGGTCGCGGTCGCCGTGCAGCACCAGCGTCTCGATGCCGTCGAACTGCTGCAGCGCGGACACCCGGTCGTGTTCCAGCAGGGTCGGCAGGAAGGCCGAGATGACACTCATCGGCGTCGCGAAGATCATGTCGCCGGTGTAGCGCACCAACGACATCGGCACGTCGGAGGCGTACGAGTAGCGGTGCACCAGGAAGGACTCCACGTCGCGCCCGGCGCGCAGCGCCAGGTCGACCAGCTTCTGCCGGGTGCCGAGGCCGTTCATCGCGGTCGGTCCGACGCGGTGGACGACGGCGCCGATCTGCTTGCCGAGACCGAAGTCGTGGGTGCTGAGGCCACCCGCGGTGGTGCACAGCAGACCGACACCGACGACCCGCTCTGCGACGAGCTCCGGGTAGAGGTCGGCCAACGCCAGGGTCGCCATCCCACCCATCGAGTGGCTGATCAGCACGACCGGACCCTCCGGCACCGCCTGGGTGATCACGTTGAAGAGGTCGGTGCCCAACTGGTCGATCGTGTACGACGTCGGCTCACCGCGCTCGGACAACCCGTGGCCACGGTGGTCCCAGAGGACCACCCGGAAACCGGCGTCGCGCAGGGCGCGGCGCTGGAAGTGCCAGATGCCGTGGTTCTGGGTGTAGCCGTGGGTGAGGATCACGGTCGGCCGCGACGCGTCGACGGGCCCGCGCGGCTCGTCGATCTCGACGTGCAACGGGACCGCGTCACTGATGACGACGGTCTCGGAGTCGGGGACGTCGTCGTACTCGTCGGCCGTGCCGAGCTTCACCGCCGTCGAGCGGGCGCGGACCAGTCGGTCGGTGGCGATACCGAGCGCGGTGGCGGCACCGGCCGCGACCACCCCGACACCGACGCCGAGGATGCCCTCAGCCACTGTGGCTCCCACCGACATACAGCCGGGGCAGGCGGGCGCTCATCCGCGCGATGATCTCGTAGCTGATGGTGCCGGCGGCGTCGGCCCAGTCCTGCGCGGTCGGTTCACCGTTCGCGCCCGAGCCGAAGAGGATCACGTCGTCGCCGGCCTGCACCGAGGCGTCGCCCACGTCGACCACGAACTGGTCCATGCAGACCCGCCCGGCGATCGTGTAGCGCTGTCCGCCGATCGACACCGGCCCGCGGGACGAAGCGTGGCGCGGCACACCGTCGACGTAACCGATCGGCACGTCGACGACCGTCGTCTCCCGATCCGGGACGTACGTGTGGCCGTAGCTGACGCCCTGACCGGCCGGGATGCGCTTGACCACGGTGGCGTTGGCCGACACGGTCATCGCCGGGGTCAGGCCGTAGTCGGCGGGGGTGCCGAGGTCCGGCACCGGGGACAGGCCGTAGACGGCCAGGCCGGGGCGCACCATGTCCCAGGCCGCCCCCGGCGTGGTGAGGGTCGCCGCGGAGTTGGCCATGTGCCGCACCTCGAGGTCGAAACCGGCCCGCTCGCAGTCGCGTACGGCGTCGGCGAAGCGCTCCTGCTGGGCCAGCACCGTCGGGTGGGTCGGGGCGTCCGCGAACGCGAAGTGGGTGAAGACACCGGTCACCTGCACGACGCCCTCGGCGACCAGCGGACCGGCGGCGGCGACCAGCGCCGGCCAGTCGGGGCCGTACGCGCCGTTGCGGGCCAGGCCGGTGTCGACCTTCAGCTGGATGCGGGCCGTGCGGCCGACGCGGCGTGCGGCGGCGGCGATCTCGTCCAGGGCCCAGAGCGCGGGCACACCCAGGTCGATCGAGCGCTGGACCGCGGCGTCGAAGTCCATCCCCGGGCAGTGCAGCCAGGACAGGACGGGAACGTCGATCCCGTTGTCGCGCAAGGCGATCGCCTCCCGCAGCTGGGCGACACCGAGCCAGGTCGCGCCACCGGCGAGCGCCGCTCGCGAGGCGGGGATCAGGCCGTGGCCGTAGGCGTCGCCCTTGACCACCGCCATGACCTGCGCCGAACCGGCGTAGCCCTTCAGAGATCGTACGTTCGCGCTGATCGCGTCGAGGTCGACGGTGACGCGCGCGGGGGCGCCGGCGGCAGGAGTCGTAGACATGGCGTCGTCCATTCTCCCACCTCGGCCGACCAACTCCGGCCAGGCGGGCCGGTCAGCCCCGCAACAGACCGGCCACCGTCGGCCCGACGGCGCGTGCGACGTCCAACGACCGGACGGGCCCGTCCGGGTTCGCGACGTCGGCCGCGCGGCCGTGGACCAGGGCGCCGAGCGCCCCGGCGGTGCGTACGTCGAGACCCGAGGCGACCAACGCGCCGATGACGCCGGCGAGCACGTCGCCGGATCCCGCCGTCGCCAGCCACGCGGGACCGTCGGACTGCGACACGATCGGTTCGCCCGAGTCGGTGGGCGGGACGACCACGGTGACCGCGCCCTTCAGCAGCACGGTCACGTCGAGCGCGTCGGCCACGGCCCGCGCCCCGCGTACGTCGGGGTCGCCGGGCAGTTCGAGGCGCTGCATCAGCGAGCGCAGTTCCCCGGCGTGCGGGGTGAGCAGGGTGGGCGCCGAGCGCGGTTCGTCGAGCAGGTCGAGCGCGCCGGCGTCGAGCACCACCGGCAGGTCGCCCTGCAGGATCTCGTCGACCAGGTCGGGGGCACCGCCGTGGCCGTCCCACCCGGAACCGAGCAGCCACGCCTGCACCCGCCCGGGGCCGGTGACCGCCTCCGGGACGTGGTGCAGCACGAGGTCGGTCGCGCGGCGCGGTCCGAGGTAACGCACCATGCCGACCCCGGCCGTGACGGCCGCGGTCACGCCGAGCACCGCGGCGCCCGGGTAGCTCTCGCTGCCGGTCATCACCCCGAGGACGCCGCGGGAGTACTTGTCGTCGTACGCGGTCGGGATCGGCCACAGGTCCGGCACGTCGGACGCGGTGATCCGGACGACCTGCGGGTCGTCCGGCTCGGCGACGCCGATGTCGACGACGGTCAGCAGACCGGTCGCGGGCTCACCGGCCGGCGACAGGTGACCGGCCTTGGCCATGGCGAAGGTGACGGTCTCGTCGGCGTACAGCGCGTCGCCGACGACGAGGCCCGCCGGGTCGGAGCCGGAGGGGAGGTCGACCGCGACGACGTAGGCCTCGGGGTCGATCAGTTCGGCGAGCCCGGTGAGGTGGTCCGGCAGCCCAGGGCGACCGCCGATGCCGACGATCCCGTCGATCACCACGTCGGCCTCGGCGAGCGCCGCCACGACCTCGTCGGCCGGCTCCCCCGCGGACCACTCCAACGGGATCGCGCCGGCGGCGACGGCCGCAGCGAGCCCGGCCTCGTGGGTCGACGCCGCGGTCTGCAGGACCACGACGTTGGCGGTGTCGCAGAGTTCGGCGGCGGCGTACAACGCGTCGCCGGCGTTGTCGCCGGTGCCGGCCAGCACCACGACCCGCTCCCCCTCGTCGAGTCGGGCCTGCACCACCCGGGCCAGCCCGTCGGCCGCCCGGCGCATCAGTTCACCGTCGGGCAGCTCGGCCATCGCGGCCTGTTCGGCGGCGCGTACGTCGTCGATCCCGTAGGCGCGAATCATCGTGACTCCTTCAGCTGAGGTCGTCGTACGGGGACGGCAACGCCGCGGCGCCCGTCCCTTCCGCGACCACCATGGCAGTCGCGAAGTCGCCGTCGTGGGAGATCGACAGATGGAACCGTTCGATCCCCAGCTCCCGGGCGCGTTGCGCGACGGTTCCGGCGACGACGAAGTACGGCTGCCCGGCGTCCGTACGCCGTACGACCGCGTCGGTCCACGCCAGTCCGCTCGGTGCGCCGAGCGCCTTCGCGATGGCCTCCTTGGCCGCGAACCGGCCGGCGACGGTGGACGGCGCCGCGTCCAGCTCCTCCGCCCGGAACAGCCGGGCGGCGAGGTTCGGCGTACGTTGCAAGGTCGCGGTGAAACGACTCACCACCACCAGGTCGACGCCGACCCCGACGACGCTCACGCGGACCGACTCACTCGACGGTGACCGACTTCGCCAGGTTGCGCGGCTGGTCGACGTCGAGGCCCTTGGCCGTCGACAGCTCCAGCGCGAAGATCTGCAGCGGCACCACGGTCAGCAGCGGCTGCAGCAGCGGCGAGGTGTGGGGCACCCGGATGACCTCGTCGGCGAACGGCACCACGGCCTCGTCGCCCTCCTGGGCGATGACGAGGGTGCGGGCGCCGCGGGCGCGGATCTCCTGGATGTTGGAGACGACCTTCTTGTGCAGCTCGTGCGGCGTGCCCGGGCCGGGGACGACGATGAACACCGGCTGGCCGGCGTCGATGAGCGCGATGGGGCCGTGCTTGAGCTCCCCGGCGGCGAAGCCCTCGGCGTGGATGTAGGCGAGCTCCTTGAGCTTGAGCGCGCCCTCCATCGCGACCG
>JASLFY010000321.1 GCA_030150425.1 Yimella sp.
GGCCGCGACCGACGCGATCGCGGCCGCCGCGGTCGACCTCGGTCTGTCGCTCGGCGACCGGCCGTGACCGCGCTGCAGGTCCTGCCGGTCGAGGGCGTCGGCGAGATCGGCCCGGGCGACGACCTCGCCGCCCAGCTGTGGGCCGCGCTCGGCGACCTGCAGCCGGGCGACGTCCTGGTCGTCACCAGCAAGGTCGTCTCCAAGGCGCTCGGGCTCTACGCCGACGAGACCGACCGCGGCGCGCTGGTGCTGCGCGAGTCCACCCGGGTGGTCTCGGAGCGTACGACGACCACCGGGTTCACCCGGATCGTCGCCGCGCGCTCCGGCCCGGTGATGGCCGGCGCCGGGATCGACGCCTCCAACACCGACGACGAGCGCTTCTTGCTGCTCCCCCACGACCCAGACGCCGCGGCGGCCCAGTTGCACGCCGACCTGGCCGCGCTCGCCGGCCACGACCGGTTCGGGCTGGTGCTCAGCGACACCTCCGGCCGCGCCTGGCGGGCCGGCGTCAGCGACTTCGCGCTGGGCAGCCACCGGGTCGCCGTCCTCGACGACCTGCGCGGCCTGGCCGACACCCACGGGCGCGACCTCGCGGTGACCGTCCGCAACATCGCCGACGAGATCGCGGCGGCCGCCGACCTGGTCAAGGGCAAGCTCAACCGCGTTCCGGCCGCCGTGGTCCGTGGCCTCGCCGAGGCCGTCGGCGACGCCGACGCCGCCTCCGCGGGGACACTCGTCCGCTCCGGCCCGACCGACTGGTTCGCGCTCGGCCGCGCGGAGGCCGTACGGGATGCGTTGGGCGTCGCGCCCGGCTCGCCGTTGGCGTACGAAGCGGGCGTGGAGTCGGTCCACCCCGAGGAGACCGCCGTACGGGTCGGGCGGGCCTGGGCGGTCGCCGTCCTGCCCGAGGACGACCCCGACGCCGTCGCCCTCGACGGCGGCGACGCCCGGTGGCGGGTGATCTGCTCGGATCCCTACCTGCTGGGGCGCACCGTCGCCCGGTTCGAGGTGGCGCTGGCCGGCGAACGGTTCACCACGCAGGTCGTCGGCCGCGGCGCGGACCACGTCGACCTGTCGCTCGCCGAGCGCTGACGCGACCCCGACCCGGCCACCCTTAGGCTGGGCCCCATGCCTGACACCGTCGCGCCCGGCCCCGCCCCGTTGATCACCGGACAGGACTTCGTGCCCGTCGTCCTCGGCGGCGACCGCCTGGGCTACAGCCTCGCCCGGTCCTTCCACATGGCGTACGGATACCGCACGATCCTGGTGTCCCGCATGGTGTCCGGGCCGATCGCCCACAGCGACCTGGTGGTCCACCACCCGATCGCCGCGCTCGAGGACCCCGAGGTCCTGGTCGAGACGCTGCGCGCCCTCGCACCCAAGGTCGGCTCCGAGAAGCGACTCCTGCTGGCCACGACCGACCACATCGTCAGCGTCCTGGCCCGCGTCAAGGACCGGCTGTCCGACCTCTACGTGATCCCCTACTCCGCGCCCGAGCTGATCGACCGGCTCACCCGCAAGGAGAACTTCGCGCAGCTGTGCACCGAGCTCGACATCGCCCACCCGCAGACGGTGGTCTACGACGTGTCGACCCACGGCAGCGAGGCGGCGCACGCGGCGCTGGACACGCTCACCTACCCGGTCATCGCCAAGCCGTCGAACGCCGAGGCGTACTCGAAGGTGAAGTTCACCGGCAAGCAGAAGGTCCACTCCGCGAGCTCTCGGGCCGAGCTGGACGACCTGCTGGACCGGCTCGCCGGCAGCGGCTACACCGACAACTTCATCCTGCAGGACGTCATCCCCGGCGACGACCAGGGCATGCGGATCCTCACCTGCTACGTCGACAAGAACTCGACGGTGAAGTTCGCCTGCTTCGGGCAGGTGCTGCTCGAGGAGCACTCCCCCGACACCCTCGGTTTCCCGGCCGCGATCCTCACCTCGGTCGACCACGAAGCGGTGCAGCAGGCGACCCGTCTGCTGGAACACGTCGGCTGGGTCGGCTGGGCCAACTTCGACCTGAAGTACGACCCGCGCACCGGCCGCACCGTCTTCTTCGAGCTCAACCCGCGCCTGGGCGGCACGAGCTTCTACATCACCGCGGCGGGCCACAATGTCGTCGAGTGGTACGTCGACGAGTGGATCAAGGGCGAGTCGTACGCCGACCGCCCGATGGTCGAGACCAGCAACGAACACGTCTTCACCGCGGTCCCCGTACGCCTGCTGCGCCGCTACATCACCGACCCGGCGACCAAGGCGAAGTTCAACGCCCTGGTGAAGGCCGGCGAGGTCACCAACCCGTGGTTCTACAAGGCCGAGCGCAACCCGCGCCGCTGGCAGTGGATCGTCGCGAACCAGGTGAACTACGTGCGGAAGTACAAGCGGTACTACCCGGAGCCGAAGGCTTTGGTGTGAGTACTCCCGTGTCCCTCCGCGACGACGCCGCCTGGGCCTCGCCGGTCGTCGGGGTGATCGGCGGCAACGGACCTGCGGCCACCGCACTCTTCCAGGACGTGTTGGTGCAGTTGACCCCGGCGCACCGCGACCAGGACCACCTCGACCTGGTCGTGCTGGTCCACTCGAGCCAGCCGGACCGCACCGCCCACATCCTCGACCCGTCGGCGCCGGACCCCGGGCCCGTGCTCGCCCGCGACGCCGCCCGCCTCGACGCGGTGGGCACCGACTTCACGGTGATCCCGTGCAACACCGCGTACCACTTCCTGGAGGAGATCGCCGCCGCCACCACCCAGCCGGTGCTGTCGATCGTGTCGGAGACGGCGAAGGCGGCCGTCGCGGCGGCCGGTGGTGACCGGCCGCGGATCGGGGTGTTGGCGACCGATGGCACCCGCGCCGCCGGCGTCTACGAGCGGGTGATCAGCGACCTGGGCGCGACCGCGGTCTTCCCGGACGCGGCCGACCAGGCGCTGACGATGTCGGTGATCTACGACGGTGTGAAGGCCGGCGGGCCGATCGACCTGCCGGGACTCGAGGCCGTGATCGAACGACTGCTCGCGGTCAGCGACGTGGTGGTGCTGGGCTGCACCGAGCTGTCGGTGATCCACGCCGAACAGCGCTGGCAGGACCGTCCGCGGATCGTCGACTCGATCACCTCGTTGGCTGCGGCGACGTTGCGCGCGGCCGGTCGCTGAGCCGCTCCGGTCAGCGATTCACCAGCGCGTCGGCAGATGGGTCGGCACACTCATCCGCGGACCCCGCCGCTCCGGCCCGAGCCGTGACGCGGTGACGAGGTACTGCACGCGGTAGCGATGTCCGGCGTACGGCTCCAACAGTCGTTCCAGCGCCAGGTCGTCGATCGGGGCGCCGGTCAGCGCCTGCCCGATCTGCCGGGCGACGTGGTAGTCGCCGAAGCTGACCGCGTCGGCGTCGCCGAACGCCCGCTGCGCGACCTCGGCCGTGGTCCACACCCCGATCCCCGGCACGGATCGCAGTCTGCGCCAAGCCTGTTCGCGCGGCAGGTCGACGCACTCCTCGAGCCGGTCGGCCACCCGCATCGCCCGCATTACGGTGTCTGCGCGCTGTGCGTCGACGCCGGCGCGGAGCCACTCCCAGGACGGGATCGCGGCCCAGCCGCGGGCGTCGGGCGGGACCCGCAGCCCCGCCTCTCCCGCCGGACCGGGCGCCGGCGCGCCGAAACGGTGCACCAACTGCCGGTACGAGGAGAACGCCTGTTTGCCGGTGACCCGCTGTTCGAGGATCGCTGGGACCAGCGAGTCGACAACCAGGTTCGACCGACCGATGCGCCAATCCCGGTGTCGCGTAGCGGCTTCCGCGAGCACCTTGTGGTGGGTGACGAAGCCTTCGGGTCGGTCGTCGGCGCCGAGCAGCGCGGGCAGCCGGGTCAGGAACCAGTCCGCGCCGGGGCCGTACGCCGTCGCGACCACCCGATCACCGGACGCCTCGGTGACAAGGCGGAGGTGGGCGCTCACCGGCCCGTCGGGTGTGACGCACGCGCGCCAGAGTCCGTCGGGGGTCGAGCGCCAGGTCGGGTCGCCGCCGCCGTGGCGCAGGCCGCCGACGATCGCGCCGAGCGGAACCCGGCGTCCGGGGGCGAAGTCGGCGTGAACCGCCCCGGTCATCAGCGCTTTCGGAAGGTGAGCAGCGCCAGTCCGTAGGCGCCGTCGGCGTCGCGCTCGACCTCGCGCGCGCGGCGTACGTCGGCGACGTCGAACTCCCCCACCTGCTTCAGGCCCTGCTCGTCCATCCGCGCGGCCAACGACCGCAGGTCTGCGACGGAAACCCCACCCCGGCCGGTCGCCAGGGTCGTGGTCATGGTGATGAGTCCGCCCTTGCGGACCGCCCAGGACGCACGGGTGAGGTCCTCGTCGATCATCTCCGGCGCGGCGGAGTGGGGGTGGAGCCGGACGACGTGGTCGACCGAACCGGCGGCGACCTGGCGACCGACCACGTCGGGTCGGGTCACGTCGAAACCGAGCGGCACGAACCCGGCGTGGCGCGCCCAGCGGCTGAACGTCGACCGGGAACCGACCGCGTCGAGCACGACCGAGCGCTTGGCTCCGTCGTCGACGATGCGCAACAGCGCCGCGAGCGCGCCGAGGGATGCCCAGGCGCTGGTGTCGTCGACGGTGCGGGCGAGCCCCAGCCGGCGCGAGAAGCGCCGCGCGGCGCGCGCCTGCCGACCGTCGGTCAGCAGGTTGGTGAAACGCACGTGGTTGAGGTCACCGGCCCGCACGGGGCCGTGGGGCTCGGTCAGCGGCAGTCGCGCCGCGGTGTCACGCGCCGCCTGACGGGCGCGGGCGGCCGCACGGGTGACCGGCTCGGGGGTGGAGAACCTGCTGCTGAACCGGCTGTTGCCGATACTCGACTTCACACCGACGAGCCTAACCCCGGCCACCGACAGACCTCGGTCGCCGCGGACAGGTAGGCGTCCAGCAGCGCCCGCTGGTCGCCGCCCAGCTCGGTCTCCAGGTGCGCCAGTCCGGGCACGATCAACCGCGCCGCGGGGATGTCATGCAGCGCCTTCAGGTTGAGCAGCGCGGTGCTGGTGCCGCCGACGACGGCGGCCGCACCGACGACCCGCGGGTCCCGCTCGGCAACGGAGGTGCCGTCGATGACCTCGAGGCCGGCGTACGCGTCCCGCGGCTCCGCAGGGTGCGGCCGGACGACCAGCGTCCGGCCCTGCGCCGCGACGGCGGCCGCGACCTCGTCGAGGTGCGCACGGTACGCCGGCGCACTCAGCAGCCCGAGTTGCACCCACGGCTGGGTCAGCATGACGACCTCGTCCGAGGCTCCGGTGCGGGTGATCCCGCGCCGGAACTCCGCGGCGATGTCCGGGTTCAACGCCCAGCCGTGCGCCTTCTCGTACATCGCCCACCGCTGCGTGGTCAGGGCCTTCGCCCCGCCCTCGACGGCGAGCGCCCGGACCGTACGCCACGGCTCGCGCACTCCCTGGCGACGCCAGGCCGCGCGCCGAGTGGTCAGACCACCGTACGTCCCCAGCCCCTCGTCGGTGACCACGACCCGTACGCGTCCGCGCGGCTGCGCGCGCTTGCTGCGCAGCCACGGCTTCAGGCCCGGCGCACCGACCGATAGGTAGGTCAGGTCGTCCGGGAGGTCGGTCGGCACCGCGGTGTGGAAGCGCAGCTCGAGCCGCGGGTCGTCCGGGAACGCCGCCCGTACGTCGTTCTCGTCGACCGACGCCTCCCCCAGGAAGCGCCCACCGCCGACGTAGTCGACGACGACCGGCCCGTCGGCGAGAGCCCGGCGCAGATACGCCGCGAGGTGGATCAGGTGGGTCCTGCTGCGCACCCCGGTGATCAGGGCGTGCATCAGATCACCGGCGGTCGGCCGGCCCGGGTGAGCGCACCGACGGTGCGCCAGGACATCGGCCGGCGCGGACCGGCGTCGGTGCGGACGCCCTCGGCGAAGCCCTTGAACCACGTACGCAGGGCGTCCTTGTCGTGGATCCGCGCGAGCGTCACCCCGGTCCACGCGCCGAGGTAGATCGGCAGCAGCGGCGCCGGCAGGTTGCGCTTGGCGACCCACACCCGGTTGCGCGCGTTCATCCGGTAGTAGACGGCGTGGCGGGCCGGGCTGGTCGCGGGGTGGTTGACCTCGATCTGCGGGGCGTACTCGATCCGCCACCCCGCGTCGAGCAGCCGCCAGGCGAGGTCGATGCCCTCGTGGCCGTAGAAGAAGTGGCCGGGCCATCCGCCGACCTGGTCGAACGCCTGCTTGCGGATCATGAAGACCGCTTCCCAGAACCAGGTGGCCGGGCCCGCCTTGCCGCCGTCGGCGACATCGAAGCGCGGGGTCCACCGGCGCGGGGCGGGCTTGCCGTCGGGGTCGAGACCGCGCGGCTGGGCGACCGCGATCCGCGGGTCGGACTCGATGACGTCGACCAACCGGCGCAGTACGTCCGGGGTCGGCAGGCTCGCGTCGTCGTCGTAGAAGTAGAGGTAGTCGCCGCGCGCCTCGCGGGCGCCGACGTTGCGCCCCTCGGGGATGCCGACGTTCTCGGGTTCGTGGACGGAGCGCACCCAGTCCGGCAGTCCGGTCGGCTCCCAGCCGTTGCCGACGAGCACGACGTCGAGGTCGACGCCCTCCTGCGCGCGCAGGGTCTCCAGGGCCTTGGCCAGTTCGACCGGCCGGTTCCCCATCGAGAGCAGGACCACGCCCACGGCGGGCAGGGCTGACGACACGTTGTCCTCCAGGTGTTCGACTTCGGTGGCCAAGGGTAGGCGGCGGCTCAGCCGCGGCGGCCCTGCACCCAACGACCGGTGTCGACGATGGTCTCCCGGGCCGGTCGCGGACTCCACCCGAGCACCTCCTGCGCCTTCGCGGAGGTCGCGTTCTTGTGGTCGCCGAGTTCGGTGACGATCTGCCCGACCGCCGGGTCGAAGCGGCCGACGACCTTCACCAGCCAGTTGGGCAGCACGCGGGTCGGCACCTTCCGGGCCGACTCCCCCAGACCGTCGCGCAGCGCCTGCGAGAACTCGCGCAGGGTGAGGAAGTCGCCGGCGATCGCCAGGAAACGCTGCCCGGCCGCGGCCGGGTTCGTCATCGCGCGCACCTGCAGGTCGGCGACGTCGCGTACGTCGACCACGCCGAACGACACGTCCGGCACGCCGGGCATGCCCTTCATCAACCGCTCGACCAGTTCGACGGACGTGCCGCTGTCCTTGCCCAGCGGCGGGCCGAGGATCGCGACCGGGTTCACGACGACGAGCTCGGTCTCCGGGTGGTCCTGCACGAAGTCCCAGGCGGCGCGTTCGGCGAGCGTCTTGGAGGTCGGGTACGGCGCCACCGGCACCCGGCCGGACAGGTCGGTCCAGTCCTGCTCGGTGAACGCCCGGCCCGTCGGTCCGTGGCCGTAGCCGACCGCGGCGAACGAGGAGGTGACCACGACGCGCTCGACCCCGGCCGCAGCAGCGGCGCGCAGCACCCGCAGGGTGCCTTCCTTCGCCGGACCGATCAGCTCCTGCGGGTCCTTGGGGACGTGGGTCGGGAACGGCGAGGCGACGTGCAACACGTACCGGCAACCGGCGACCGCGGCGTCCCAACCGGCGTCGGACATCAGGTCGGCGTGGACGATCTCGACACCGTCGGGCTCGTGTCCGCCGGCGACGACGAGGTCGCGAACCTCCTGCTCCTTCGCGGCCGAACGGACCGTCGTACGGACCCGGTAGCCGTGGTCCAACAGCGTTGCGATGCAACGTGATCCGAGGTATCCGGAGCCGCCGGTAACGAGCACGAGGTCCGCAGTCTGAGCGTTCATGACGCCAGCCTACGGAGTCGGCCTGATCAACCCTGGATGTAATCGGTCAA
>JASLFY010000400.1 GCA_030150425.1 Yimella sp.
CCGATGGAGGCGAGGGCGTCGGCGAGGACGTGATGGCCGGCTACTCCCCCGAGCACGCGATGCGCGAGTACCTGCGTCGCGGTGGGGAGCGCCAGCGTGGCCTGGACGATCTGATGCAGCAGGTCGCACAGCGGCGCGACGACATCCTCGCCCGGCACAACCTGAACGGCACGATGCAGCAGATCAAGGAGCTGCTCGACCGGGCTGTGTTGGCCGAACGGAAACAGTTGGCGCGTGACCTGGACGACGACGCCCGCTTCGAGGAGATGCGGATGGAGAACCTGCCGTCCTCCCCCGCGCAGGCCGTGTCCGAACTGTCGGACTACCGGTGGCGGTCGTCGGACGCCCGGGAGGCGTACGACGCGATCAAGGACCTGCTCGGCCGGGAGCTGCTGGAGCAACGCTTCGCCGGGATGAAGCAAGCGCTGGAGTCGGCGACCGACGAGGATCGCGCCGCGGTCACCGAGATGGTCAAGGACCTGAACTCGTTGCTGGAGAAGCGATCCCGCGGGGAGGACACCCCTCAGGACTTCGCCGACTTCATGGACAAGCACGGCGACTTCTTCCCCGAGAACCCGCAGAACCTCGACGAGCTGCTCGACGCGCTCGCCGCCCGCTCGGCCGCGGCGCAGCGGATGATGAACTCGATGACGCCGGAGCAGCGCCAGGAGCTGATGGAGCTTTCGGCGCAGGCGTTCGGTTCACCGGAGCTGATGGAGCAGCTGGGGCGGCTCGACCAGCAGGTGCAGGCGCTGCGACCCGGCGAGAACTGGGGCGGGTCGGAGCAGTTCGAGGGCCAGGAGGGCCTCGGTCTCGGTGACGGCACCGGCGCCCTGCAGGACCTCGCCGAACTCGACCGGCTGGCCGAGCAACTCGACCAGGAGCGTGCGGGCGCCGACCTGTCGGACATCGACCTCGACGCCCTCACCCGGCAACTCGGCCCCGAGGCGGCCGTCGACGCCCGCACCCTCGCCCAGCTCGAGCGCGAGCTGCGCGACAACGGCTACCTCACCAAGGGCAGCGACGGCGCCCTGCGGCTGTCGCCGCGCGCGATGCGCCAGCTCGGCAAGACGCTGCTGAAGGACGTCGCCGACCGCATGTCCGGCCGCGCCGGGCAACGCGACCTGCGGCGCGCCGGCGGCTCAGGCGAGTTCACCGGCTCGACCAAGGAGTGGGAGTTCGGCGACACCCAGAGTTGGGACGTCACCCGCACCGTCACCAACGCCGTACGCCGGACCGTCGCCGACGGCGGCCGCCTCGACGGTCCCGGAACGGGCGTACGCCTGCGGATTGAGGACGTCGAAGTCATCGAGACCGAGGCCCGCACCCAGGCGGCGGTCGCGCTGCTGGTCGACACGTCGTACTCGATGATCCGGGCGGGGCGCTGGGTGCCGATGAAGCGCACCGCGCTCGCGTTGCACCAGCTGATCTCCACCCGGTTCCGGGGCGACCACCTGCAACTGATCGGGTTCGGACGCACCGCCGAGGTGATGCCGATCGAGGAGCTCACGGGGCTGCCCGGGATGCAGTTCAAGGGCACCAATCTGCACCACGGGCTGCTGCTGGCGAACCGCTTCTTCCGCCGCCACCCCAGCGCCCAACCGGTGCTGCTGATCGTCACCGACGGTGAGCCGACCGCCCATCTGGAGCGGGACGGACAGTCGTTCTTCGACTACCCACCGCACCCGTTCACCATCGCCGTCACCGCCCGGGAGTTGCAGGCCGCCGGCCGTCTCGGAGCCCACACCACCTTCTTCCAGCTGGGCGACGACCCGGGCCTGTCCGGGTTCCTGCGCGACCTGGCGCGGTCGGTCGACGGCCGGGTGGTGACGCCCGACCTGGACGACCTCGGCAGCGCCGTCGTCGGGTCGTTCCTCGGTTCACGCAGCGACCTGCCCCACGACCCCGGAGACTTCGGGGACTGGGGCGGCCGCGGCTGGTGGGCCTGAGTTACGACGCGAGCTTCTCCGCGGTCTGCGTCGCGCGGTAGCCGGTCGGCACCCCGTCCAGCAGCGCGACCACGGACGACGAGTGGTCGGTGCGCAGCGCGAGGATCTCCTGGTACGCCGGCGAGAAGTACCAGTCGCGGGCGGCCTGGACCGACGGGAAACCGATGATGATCACGTCGCCGGGCAACTGCCCCTCGATCACCTCCGGGCGGATCCCGTGGACCACCCACTCGCCGTCGTACGGCTCCAGCGTCGCGTCGATCCGGGCGAGGTACTCGATGATGTCCGGGCAGACGTCGATGTCCTCGAGATAACCGATCGCGTAGCCGCGCCCGCCGCCGCTCACGCCGGCACCTTGTCCAGGAAACCGACGACGGACGCGATGCGTCCCGCGGCGTCCGTACGGACGACGTCGAAGCCCTCGACCAGCGGCTCCGCACCCTCCGGGCCGAGGCCCCAACGGAACCGGGTGACGTCGTGGTGGGTGTCCGGGGCGCCCAGCGCGGTGAACACGAAACCGGGGAACTGCTGGTGTACGCCGGCGATCGCCGCGTCGAGACCGGCGTGGCCGGCGACGTCGGCCAGCGGGTCGACGTACGACGCCTGCTCGGTCCAGTGCTGCTCCAGCAGCGTCCGCCGGGCGGTGGCGTCGACCGCGTTCCAGGTGGCGAGGTAGTGGGTGGTGATGTCGGTCATGGGTCCGTTCCTCTCGTTGCCGTGTCGTGCTGACACCCACAGCCTGTGACCCGACAGGTGTTCCGGTCGATGACCTCGCAGGTCATGGCCGACCCCGCGACGGCACCTACGATCACGAGGGTGACCATCACCGAGGAACGACCCGCAGTCGGAACCCTGTTGCGCGAGTGGCGAACTCGACGGCGTCTCAGCCAGCTCGAGCTCTCGCTCGACGCGGATGTCTCCGCGCGCCACGTCAGCTTCGTGGAGAACGGCAAGTCGCGACCGACCGCGGAGATGATCGAGCGCCTCGCCACCTGCCTGGACGTGCCACTGCGCGAGCGCAACGAGCTGCTGCTGGCCGGCGGGTTCGCCCCGCGCCACCCGGAACACGACCTGCATTCGACCGAACTCGCGGCCGTGACCGCCGGGTTGCGATCGGTGCTCGACGCGCACGACCCGTTGCCGGCGTTCGTCCTCGACCGCCGCTGGGACGTCGTCGACCACAACGACGGGGCGCAGCGTCTCGTCTCGCTGTGCGCCCCGCACCTGCAGGAGCCGCCGGTGAACGCGCTGCGCGCCAGCCTGCACCCCGACGGGCTGGCCCCGATGATTCAGAACCTCGCGCAGTGGCGCGGCCACCTGATCGGGCAGCTGCGGGCCCGGATCGCGCGTACGGCCGACCGCGAGTTGGAGCAGCTGCTGGCGGAGATCGACGGCTACCCGGTGGCCGCCGACACCGCCCCGGCAGCGGCAACGGTGTTGCTGCCGTTGGTGATTCGCCTCGGCGACCAGACCCTGCGGTTCTTCAGCATGGCGTCCGCGGTGGAGACCGCGGCCGACGTCACCGTCGACGAGTTGGTGCTGGAAACCTTCTACCCGGCGGACGCCGCGACCGCAGCCGCCTTCGGCCGCTGACCTACGGCAGCAGCTCGCGGGCGCCGGGGCCCTCGGCCGCCCGCGCGTCGTCCGGGTTGTAGATCGGGCAGCGGTCCATCGACAGGCAACCGCACGCGATGCACCCGTCGAGCCCGTCGCGCAGCGTGGTCAGAGTGGCGATCCGGGCGTCGAGGTCGGCCCGCCAGCGCGCCGACAGGTCCGCCCACTGCGCGGCGTTCGGGGCACGGTCCGACGGCAGTTCCGCGAACGCCTCCTGTACCTTCGCGAGCGACACACCCATCGCCTGGGCGGCGCGTACGACCGCCAGCCGGCGCAGCACGTGCCGCGGGTAGCGGCGCTGGTTCCCGGCGGTCCGTTCGGCGCCGATCAGCCCCTTCGACTCGTAGAACCGGATCGCGGAGGTCGCCAGCCCGGACCGGCGCGCGACCTCGCCGATCGTCAATGTCGCGTCGACCATCGATTCCTCCTTGACTTCAAGTGCACTTCAACTTGTCGGATGGAGCCCATGACCGCAACCCCCGACAGTCCACCGGCCCGTCTGCTCAGCGCCCGCCACCTCCCGTTCGTCGTCGCCGCCGTCGCCCTGGTGACCCTGGGGGCGTACGAGAACCGCGCCACGATCACCGTCCTTCCGGTCGTCGCCCGCGACCTGCACGGGATGGCCCTCTTCGGTGCCGCGAGCGCCGTTCCTTCGGCGACCTTCCTGGTTGGCGCCGCCCTCGCCGGGGCACTGGCCGACCGTCGTGGTCCACGCGTTCCCGTCGCGCTCGGGATCGGCGGGTTCGTCGTCGCGGCGTTCGCGGTCGCCCTCGCACCGTCGATGCCAGTGCTGCTGTTGGGCCGCGCGGTCGGCGGCTTCGGGGAGGCGATGCTCGACGTCGGCCTGAGCGTGCTGATCGCCCGCGCGTTGCCGACCGAGCTGCGGGCCCGGATGTTCTCGCTGTTCGCCACCGCCTGGATCGTCCCGTCGCTGGTCGGGCCGGGCGTCGCGGGCGCGATCAACGACCACCTGGGCTGGCGCGCGGTCTTCGCACTCGGCGGCCTCGCGGCGCTACCAGTGGTGCCCGCGCTGGTTCCGGCGCTGCGCCGGACCGCCGACTCGCAGGTGGTCCCGGACGGTCCCGCCCTGCGCACCACGGTGCTCGCGTCGCTGGCCGCTGCCGTCGGCGTCACCGCGATCTCCCTCGCCGGACCGGAGCTGCACGGCAGCACCCTCCACCGGCTGCTGGCGGCCGGCAGTGTCCTGGCCGGACTCGCCGTGACCCTCGCCGCGGCGCCGACGCTGTTGCCGTCAGGCACCCTGCGGGCCCGCTGCGGCGCGGCCAGCGTCGTCGCCCTGCGCGGCCTGGTCGCCGCCGCCTTCGGCCTGCTCGGCGCCTTCCTCCCGCTGATCCTGCAGGCCACCCGCGGCATGTCGCCGGCCGCGTCGGGCGTCACCCTCGGGGTCACCGGGTTGTGCTGGGCAATCGGGTCCAACCTGGCCAGCCGGAACTGGAGCCAGGTGCGTCTCAGCGCCGCCCAGCGCGTACGAATCGGCTTGGGCTGCATCGTGATCGGCGGGATCGGGGTCCTCGCCTTCGTGACGGGCATCGGGTCGTACACCCTGCTGCTCGGGTTCTGGTCGGTCGCCGGGATCGGCATGGGTGTCACCAGCAACTCGCTGAGCACCGCCCTCCTCGAACTCGCGCCGGCCGAGTCGCTCGGGCTGCATCAGTCAGCGGCAAGCACCACCGGGGTCGTCGCCCAGGGGCTGTCGGCGGCGGGCGCTGGCGCGGCGATCGCGCTGACCGCCGGCGGCCACGACGCATTCGTCGGCATCGTGGCCGCCGGGATCGCGATCGCGCTCGTCGCGTTGGTGCTCACCCCGCGGATGGACCGGGACTGCGCGACCCCCGAAAGCCCTCGCGACCGCGTCGCCCTCCTCGGCGTCTGATCAGCGCGGGACGTCGAGGTCCTTGTGCCAGGACTGGGTGATGTACGTCGTCTTCCAGCCCATCGACTCGTACAGGCCGTTGGCGCCGGTCGGCGAGTCCGCGTCGACCTCCAGCCCGACCCGGTTGCGACCGCGGGTGGCGGCGTCGGCGATCACCGCGTGGATCAACGCCTTCGCGACGCCGTGGCCGCGGGCCCGGCGGTGCACGCCGATGTAGTCGATGTACGTGCCCTCGAACCCGCCGGCGTCCTCCGGACTGACCGACGAGACGACCGCGCCCGCGGGCACCTCCTCGCCGTCGACCGTGATCGTCGCCAACCACCAGTGGTCCCAGCGGTGTCCCGGGTCCTCGCGCAGTCGCATGACGAACTCCGGGAAGCTCTCGCGGTAGGAGCTGAAGTGGTCCTGGAACGACTCCTCGAGCAGGCGGTGCACGACCTGCAGGTCCTGCGCGACCGG
>JASLFY010000401.1 GCA_030150425.1 Yimella sp.
GGGTCGAGGTGGAAACGGTCGAAGGGCTCAAGTCATTCCCGACCGCGGTCTTCGCTGCCACTGCCTTCTTCGCCATCATTCCCCCGAACCTCTCCCGGACCGGCCACCGAACCGCGACTGGGCCGAACCATAAGTCCCACAACAGGTTTGTGGCAACGCCATTTCGCGACGAATTGCGCCCGGCACCCCCGAACGGATGAAGACCGCGTACGCCGGTGCCGGACACGACGAACGGCCCCGACAATTTCGTCGGGGCCGTTCGTATCCGGGCGAGCGGGGCTCGCTCAGTCGTTCTTGCTCTGCTTCACGTCGTCGAGACCGACGCTCTTGAGCTGCTCGAGCTGGCCCTCGATGTAGCCGCGCAGCTTGGTGCGGTAGTCGTTCTCGAACCCGCGCAGCGACTCGATCTTGCCGTTCAGGCCGTCGCGCTGGTTGGTCAGGTCGGTCAGCACGGAGGTGCGCTCCTCGTTGGCCGTCTTGACCAGGTGGTCGTGGGTGCCCTGACCGGTCTTGACCAGCTCGTCGTGCTTGGTCTGGCCGGCGGTCACGAGCTCGTCGTGCTTGCCCTGACCGGTCTTGACCAGTTCGTCGTGCTTGGTCTGGCCGGCGGTCACGAGCTCGTCGTGCTTGCCCTGACCGGTCTTGACCAACTCGTCGTGCTTCGCCTTACCGGTCGACAGGAACTCGTCGTACTTGCTCTGACCGGTGCGCAGCAGCTCGTCGTGGCGGGCGGTGGCTTCACCGACGACCTTGTCGTGGTGGGCCTGCGCCTCGCTGATCAGCTTGTCGCGGGTGGTCTCGCCCTCACGGACGTGCTCGTCGTGCAGCTTCTGGGCCAACGCGATGACACCGGCAGCTCCACCGGCCGCACCGCCGGCGGCCAAGGCCTGCGCACCGTTGGACGGCTGCGCACCCTGCGCGGCCTGCGCGCTGTTGACCTTCTCCTGCGCGGCGGCGAGGTCCTTCTCCGCCTGCGCGACCTGGGACTTGAGCCCGGCCAGCTTGTCCTGCTCGGTCTTGACGTCCTGCTCGGCCTTCGCGAGGTCCGCCTTCGCCTGGGCGAGCTTGGACTCGGTCGAGGTGAGCTCCTGCTTCGCGGACGACAGGTTCGCGGTCGCGGTCGAGTGGTCGTCGGCCACCTTGCGGGCGTCGCCATCGCTCACCGTCGCGGCGGCGGTGCGGTCCTGCAGGGTCTTCAGCTCCCGCTCCGCGTCGGCGATCTCGGCGCGCAGCGCGGTCAGCTTCTTCTCGTCGGCGGCCGCAGTGGCACCACCGGTGGCAGCCACCGGCACGCTCGACGCGGCATCCGACTTGACCTTGCCGGCGGGCTGGCCCGACGCGCGGCGGCAGTCGGCCAGCTGCGACGACAACTCGTCGTTCTCGGCGTTCAGTCGGCGCAGCTCCACGACGATCTCGTCGAGGAAGTCGTCCACCTGGATCTCGTCATAGCCGTTCTTCCCGAAACCCTTGGGCTTCGTGAATTCCTTCTTGACTACGTCCTCAGGCGTCAACGCCATGTGGTCACCTCTGGTGCAGGTCGGGCCGCCAGGTGTGTCCCGGATCCGGGCATGCCGAGGCGACAGGTTGTTTCTTCAGCGATCACCTTAGGACACTCAGCAACAAAGAGACACACAGCATCAGCACCAGGAACGCCAGATCGACCCGAACCTGGCCGACCCGAAGCGGCGGGATCAGCCGGCGCAGCAGCTTCAGCGGCGGGTCGGTCAGGCTGTAGACACCCTCGGCGACCACCAGGACGGCTCCCCGCGGCCGCCACGATCGGGCGAAGACCTGGACCCAGTCCAACACCAGCCGGACGATCAGGACGATGAAGTAGACGTACACGACCGTCGCGACGACGGCGATCACGGAATGCACGGTCCCAACCTAACCGAGCGGCCGTGGTGAACCGCGCGGCAGGTGGCGCCGGACAACGCCACCTGCAGCGCGTTCGTCAGCTCTGGTTGAACAGTCCGCGCGCCGACTTGGCGTCGGTGCCGGACGTCGCGACCTCGACACCGGACGGCGACAGCAGGAAGACCTTCGCGGTGACCCGCTCGATGGTGCCCTGCAGACCGAACACGAGACCGGCGGCGAAGTCGACCAGGCGCTTGGCGTCGGTGTCGTCCATGTCGGACAGGTTCATGATGACCGGCACACCGTCGCGGAAGCTCTCGCCGATCTGCTTGGCCTCGTTGTAGGTGCGCGGGTGGATCGCGTTGATACGGCTCATGTCGCCTGCCTTGGGGCGTGCCGCGACCGCAGCCACGGGAGTCTTGTGCAACTGGGTGACCGGAGCCGGACGAGCCTCGATCTCGTCCTCGGAGCCGAAGCCGGACTCGGCGTAGTCGTCGTATCCGTGGTCGCCGTGCTGACCGTGGTCGTCGTACGACTCGTCGTAGTGGTCGTAGTCCTCGGCGTAACGACGGTCCTCTTCGGCGAGGCCGAGGTAGGCCATGGTCTTGCGCAGTGCGCCTGCCATCTCCAAGCTCCTTGCATTGTCCGACGGTGGCGCCGACGACCTGTCTGCCCGCGCTGCCGCCGTTCGTCCGGTGGTCGCCGCTGACGCTACCGGCCGCCCGTCGCGATCCCGTGGATTACCGGATCCGACACGCGGGGTGTGTCGGACACCGTCGCCATCAGCCCGTCAGAGGCCCGGTCGAGGACCCAGCACGGCGCTGCCGATCCGTACGTGGGTGGCGCCGGCGGCGATCGCCTGCTCCAGGTCGCCGCTCATCCCGGCGGACATCCATCCGGCGTCCGGAGCGGTCGCGCGGACCGTCGCGGAGCACTCGGCAAGTCGGTCGAAGGCGGGTCGCGGGTCGGCGCCGCGCGGCGCGACGGCCATCACCCCGCGCAGGTTCAGCGGCTGCTCCGCGCCGACCGCGTCGGCCAGCGCCGCGAGATCCGCCGGGAGGACGCCACCACGGCCGGCGTCGCTGCCGTCCAGGTCGACCTGCAGCAGCACGTCCAGCGTGCGGCCGGCCCGCTCCGCACCGCGGGCCAGCGCACGCGCGATCTTGGGGCGGTCGACGGAGTGGACGACGTCGGCGTACGACGCCACCCGGCCGGCCTTGTTCGACTGCAACTGGCCGACGAAGTGGACGGTGACGCCGGC
>JASLFY010000014.1 GCA_030150425.1 Yimella sp.
CGCCGACCAGCTCGACCTCGACCGCCTCGTCGACGTCGTCCACCTCGCCGGTCACCGGCCCGCCGGTCGTGACCGACGGCCCGACCGCCGGCTCCGGTTCGGACGGTCTCGCCGCGGTTGCGGGAGCGACCGGTGTGCTCGCTGCGGTCGGTGCCGGAACGGTGCTGTATGGCCGGCGTCGCCGCTGATCGAACGGCCGGGTCGGCGCTGCTGACCCGGCTGTTCGCCGTCCTCGGACTCGCCCTCGCCGCAATCGGCTTCGGCCCGATCGCGTCCAGTCAGGCCGCCGGGTGCAGCAGCACGTCCGGCGTCTCGGTGGTGGTGCAGTTCCCGTCCGGTGCGGTGCAGACGCGGTGCGCGTCGGGGTCGTACGGCACCGCGGCGGCCGCCGTCCAGGCCGCCGGTTTTCCGCTGACCAATGCCGCCCGCAGTCCTGGCTTCCTGTGCCGGGTGTCCGGTCAGCCGTCCTCCGACCCGTGCGTGAACCCCTCCCCGGCGGACGCGTACTGGTCGCTGTGGTCCGGTCGCCCGGGCACTGGCTGGAGTTACGCCAAGCTCGGCATCTACTCCCAGCCGGCACCCCAGGGCAGCAGCATCGGGTTGCGCTGGGGCGCCGGGAGCGCGCCGTCCGTACGGCCGGTGTCGCCCGCCCCGAAGCCTTCTCCGAGTCCGAAGCCGACCACGAAGCCAACGCCGAAGCCGACGACGAAGCCCGCGCCGCGCCCGACGACGGCCGCCCCGAAGCCGACGACCGCACCGCACTCCAGCAGTGCGCCGCGGCCGAGCGGCTCGCAGTCCAGCGCGGCAGGGGCGTCGTCCACGTCCGGCAGTTCGACCGCAGGCGCGTCCGGCTCCTCCGGTTCGACCGGCTCGACGAGTTCCTCCGCCGGTACGACCAGTACGACCACGAGCGGATCCTCGACGTCCACCGGCCCGAGTGACACCACGCAGCCGGGTGACACGCAGTCCTCCGGCGGCGCGCAGCCGTCGGGTACCGATGTCGCCGCCGGACCGAAGAAGTCCGACTCCGGCAGCGGTTCCTCCATCGGGTTGCTCGCGGGTGGTGGCCTGGTCGTCCTGCTGCTGGCCGGCGCCGGCTACCTCGCGCTGCGCCGCCGCGCCTCGTGACTACAGCCGTAGTCAATCGATCCGGTCGCTATAGCGACCACTCTCCGTGGTTGCAGTGAGCAGTCGCCGGTTCGTCCACCCCGGCGCCTGGTGGGTCTGGGCGTGCTGTCTCGGCGCGGCCGCCAGCCAGACCACCAACCCGGTGCTGTTGGCCGTGATCCTGGCGGTGGTGCTGCTCGTCGTGGCGGCCCGCCGTCCGGACGCGCCGTGGGCGCGCTCGTTCCGGCTGTACGCGTACCTCGGCCTGTTCGTGGTCCTCACCCGCGTGGTGCTGTTCGTGCTGGTCGGGCAGAAGGTCGGCGACACGGTGCTGTTCCGGTTGCCGAGCATCGATCTGCCGTCCTGGGCGGCCGGCATCCAGTTGCTCGGACCGGTGCCCCTGGAGGGGCTGCTCGCCGCGGCGACGGAAGGTCTGCGCCTCGCCACGATGCTCACCTGCTTCGGCGCGGCGAACGTGCTGGCGAACCCGCGGCGGCTGCTGCGGGCCCTGCCGTCGGCCCTGCGCGACGTCGGCACCGCCGTCGTCGTGGCGCTGACTGTGGTGCCACAACTCGTACAGAGCATTCAGCGCGTACGCCGCGCGCGCGAACTGCGCGGCACCACCGGCGGTGGGCTGCACGCGCTGCGGGTGATCGGCCTGCCGGTCCTGCAGGACACCCTCGACCGTTCGCTCGCGCTGGCCGCGTCGATGGACGCGCGCGGCTTCGGCACGCGCCACGCGATCAGTGATCGGGACCGACGCATCGTCGCCGCACTCGATCTGGGCGGCCTGTTCGCGGTCTGCCTGGGCGTCTACGGACTGCTCGACTCGGGGGAGACGCCCGCCGTGATCGGGTTGCCGATGGTCGTGCTCGGAGTCGTTCTCGGTATCGCCGGCCTGCTGCTCGGTGGCCGCCGGGTACCGCGCTCGACCTACCGCCCCGACCCGTGGGTGGTGGCCGAGTGGCTCGTGGTCGGCTGCGGAGTCGTCGCGCTGATCGGTTTCGTGGTCGCGCTGCGGGGGGATCCGTCGGCGGCCTCGCAACCGGTCGACCCGATCGCCGCTCCGGCGGTCCCACTCCTCGCGCTGGTCGCGGGCGTCGTCGCCGCGCTGCCCGCGTTCCTGACCCCCGAACTTCCCGCCCCGGCCGCGCGCCGGACCACCCGCACAACACCGGAGGCAGCATGACCCCCGCGCTCGTCTTCGACCGCGTCGGCGTGACGTACGCCGATGCCCAGGCGCCCGCGCTGCGGGACGTCTCCTTCGAACTGGAGCAGGGCGAACTGGCGGTCCTCATCGGTCGCACCGGCTCCGGCAAATCGACGCTGCTGGGCGCGATCAACGGGCTGGTCCCGCACTTCACCGGCGGCCGGTTGACCGGCTCGGTGACGGTGCACGGGCGCGACACCCGCGACCACCTCCCGCGCGACCTGGCCGACCTGGTCGGCTATGTCGGCCAGGACCCGCTCGCGGGGTTCGTCACCGACACGGTCGAGGAGGAACTCGCCTACGGGATGGAGCAGTTCGGGATCGCGCCGGACGTGATGCGCAAGCGGGTCGAGGAGACGCTCGACCTGCTCGGCATCGCCGACCTGCGCCGGCTGCCACTGCGCGACCTGTCCGGTGGGCAGCAGCAGCGGGTGGCGATCGGTTCGGTGCTCACGCTGCAGCCGCAACTCCTGGTGCTCGACGAGCCCACCTCGGCGCTCGACCCGACCGGCGCCGAGGACGTCCTGGCCACCATCACCCGGCTGGTCCACGACCTCTCGGTGACCGTCGTGATGGCCGAACACCGCATCGAGCGAGTCCTGCACTACGCCGACACCCTCATCCACGTCACCCCCGAGGGCACCGTCGAGGTGGGGGAGCCGGCCGACATCATGCGTACGGCGACCGTCGCCCCGCCGGTCGTCGAACTGGGGCGTTCGCAGGGCTGGTCGCCGCTGCCGCTGTCGGTGCGCGACGCACGCCGCAAGGCGCGTCCGCTGATTGCGGAGATCGGCGACGTCGCTGCGCCGCAACCGAATTCGCCGGGGGACGTCGTCCTGGCGGCGGCCGGAGTACGGGTGTCGTACAGCGACTTCGAGGCCGTACGCGGCGTCGACCTGGAGCTGACCCGCGGGTCCGTGACCGCGCTGATGGGCCGCAACGGGTGCGGCAAGTCCACCCTGCTGTGGACCCTGCAGGGCGCCCGCCGGCCGGACGCCGGCACGGTGCGGGTCGACGGCGTCGACCCCGCCGGGCTGAAACCGGGCGTACGCCGGACCCGGGTCGGTCTCGTCCCGCAGAACGCCTCGGACCTGCTCTACCTCGACACGGTCGCGGCGGAGTGCTCGACGGCCGACGACGAGTCCGACGCCGCCGCGGGTTCGTGCGAGCGGATCCTGCGCGAGCTGGTCCCGAACATCGACCTGACCGCCCACCCGCGCGACCTGTCCGAGGGGCAGCGGCTGGCGCTGGTGCTCGCCGTCCAGCTGACCGCGCAGCCCGCGGTGCTGCTGCTCGACGAACCGACGCGCGGCCTCGACTACGCCGCCAAGGAGGCGCTGCACCGAACGCTGCGGCGGTTGGCCGACGCCGGCCACGCGGTGCTGGTCTCCAGCCACGACGTGGAGTTCGTCGCGCAGACCGCCGACAGCGTGTTGTTCATGGCCGACGGCGAGATCGTCGCCCGTGGGACCACCGCGGACGTCCTGCTCGGCTCGCCGGCGTTCGCGCCGCAGGTCGCCAAGATCCTTGCGCCGCTGCCGCTGCTCACCGTCGACGACGTACGGCGGGCGACCGGTGGCTGAGCGCGCGATCCCGCTGCGGCCGCGCAGCATGGCCGCGATCGGCGCGGTCAGCCTGGTCGGCGTCGTCGGCTTCCTGTGGCCGTTCTTCGTCACGCCGGACTCGGCGCTGGCCGGCCACCGCACCGACGCGCCGATCCTGTTCGGCTTGTTGCTGCCGCTGTTGCTGGCAGTGGTGCTGTCCGAGGTGAGCGAGGGCGGGATCGACTCCAAGGCCGTCGCGATGCTCGGGGTGCTGTCCGCGGTCGACGCGGTGCTGCGACCACTGAGCGCCGGCACTGCGGGCATCGAGCTGATGTTCTTCCTGCTGATCCTCGCCGGCCGGGTGTTCGGCGCCGGATTCGGTTTCGTCCTGGGCTCCACCAGCATGTTCGCTTCAGCGGTGCTGACCGCCGGGGTGGGCCCGTGGCTGCCGTTCCAGATGCTCGGCGCCGGGTGGGTGGCGCTCTTCGCCGGCCTGTTGCCGCCGCTGCGCGGCCGGGTCGAGGTGCTGACGCTGGCGGCGTACGGAGCCGTGGCCGGGCTGCTCTACGGCTGGATCCTCAACCTGTGGTTCTGGCCGCTGGGCACCAGCGGCGAGCCCGCGCTCAGCGTGGTCCCGGGCGGGGGAGTGACGGTGAACCTGCAGCACTTCCTCGCGTTCAACCTGGCCACCTCGCTCGGCTGGGACCTCGGTCGCGCGATCACCACCGCCGTCCTGATCCTCGTCGTCGGCCACCCGTTGCTGCTCACTCTGCGCCGGGCCGCCCGGAAGGCTGCGTTCGGTCCGGCCGCTCGGTGACCCACCACAACCCGTCGCTCGAACTGTCGGTCTCGGCGTCCAACTCCGCGTCGACCGCGTCCGCCTGCGCCCGGTCGGCGCGGATCCAGTCGGCGAACACCGCCAGCAGCATCGGCAGTCCGATCACCTCGGCCACCGCGATCAGCGCCCCACCGGCCCACTTCTGGTCCAGCGCCGGAGACGTCCCGCTGCGCGCCGGGTCGGTGAACCCGGGGAAGTGCGGCATCAGCAACCGACTCGCGGTCATCACCAGGATCCCGGGCAGCGCGTCGAACAGGCCGTCGGCGACGGCCACCAGGACCCGTACGGCGGGTGTCGCCCAGTCCGGGAGCAGTTCCTCGACCAACAGTGGGAGAGTGACCAGCAGCCCGACGAGCAGCAGGTGGACGACCAGCAGCGCGCCCACCCAGGCATGGGTCACGGCCGCCTGCCCGTAGCCGGTGAAGAAGACACTGCCCACGCTCAGCGCCGCGAGCAACGACGAGACGCCCGGGAAGCAGAGCACGCGCAGCAGTCGCGGCGCGACGGGCAGCGGTCGACCGCCCAGGCCGAGCCCGATCCCGAACGGGGTGATCGCGGTCAGCACCGCCACCTTCACGCCCAGGCACCAGAGCAGGACGTGGTCGTACATCCCGATCGGCCCGCACGTGACGTACAGCAGCGAGCCGATCCCGAGCAGCAGCAACGCGATTCGTCGCCACCACGAGCTCTTCCGGAGCAGGAGTGGCAGTAACAGAACGGCCAGCACGAGGCCGGTCGGATCGAGGTGCCAGGCGGTCAGCAGACGGCCGGCGGTCCAGACGGGCATGCGTGCAGGGTGGTGCAGCCGGCTGGGCGATCGCTGGATTAGGCCGCAACGACGGGCGCTGTTAACCTTGGAGACGCCGTGAATCGGCCGCGGAAACACAGCGCCCCGGTGAACCAGCCCGGGAGCACCGCGCAACGAGACGAACAAGGAGTCGCCAACACATGCCGTTGGAAACCGCCCGCAAGGCAGAGATCATCGCTGAATACGGCCAGGGCAAGGGCGACACCGGTTCGCCCGAGGTGCAGATCGCACTGCTGACCGCTCGCATCAAGGACCTGACCGAGCACTCGCGTCAGCACCCGCACGACCACCACAGCCGTCGTGGCCTGCTGCTGCTCGTCGGTCAGCGCAAGCGTCTGCTGCGTTACCTCGAGGACGTCGACATCGAGCGTTACCGTTCGCTGATCAAGCGTCTGGGTCTGCGCCGATAATCAAAGACTTACGACCGAAGGCGGTCCACCACCGGGTGGGTCGCCTTTCGGCGTAGGAGGGCGCCGGGAGGCAGCCCCGTAGAAGGAAAACCCGTTCGCACACAACGACGATGTGCGACGAGATTTGAGAAGAACAGGAGGGCCCAATGGAGGGTCCAGAAATCACGTTCGCCGAAGCAACGATCGACAACGGTCGGTTCGGCACCCGTACGGTCCGGTTCGAGACCGGACGCCTCGCCAAGCAGGCCGGCGGAGCCGTGCTCTGCTACCTCGACGACGAGACCACGCTGCTGTCCACCACCGCTGCCGGCAAGCAGCCGAAGGACCAGTTCGACTTCTTCCCGCTGACGGTCGACGTCGAGGAGCGGATGTACGCCGCGGGCAAGATCCCGGGCAGCTTCTTCCGTCGCGAGGGTCGCCCGTCGACCGACGCGATCCTCACCTGCCGCCTGATCGACCGTCCGCTGCGCCCGGCCTTCATCAAGGGTCTGCGCAACGAGGTCCAGGTCGTCATCACCGTTCTGTCGCTGAACCCGGACCACCAGTACGACGTGCTGGCGATCAACGGTGCGTCGGCGTCGACCCAGATCTCCGGTCTGCCGTTCTCCGGCCCGATCGGTGCCACCCGCGTCTCCCTGATCGACGGTCAGTGGGTCGCGTTCCCGAACTTCTCCGACATCGAGCGCTCGGTCTTCGACATGGTCGTCGCCGGTCGCATCGTCGGTGACGACGTCGCGATCATGATGGTCGAGGCCGAGTCCACCGAGTCCACCTGGGACCTGGTCAAGAGCCAGGGCCAGGGCGCCCCGACCGAAGAGGTCGTCGCGCAGGGTCTGGAGGCCGCCAAGGGCTTCATCCGCGTCCTCTGCGAGGCGCAGTCGGAGCTGGCGAGCAAGGCCGCCAAGGAGGTTCAGGAGTTCCCGCTGTTCCTGGACTACCAGGACGACGTCTACGCCAAGGTCGAGGCCGAGGCCACCGAGCAGGTCGCCGCGGCGCTGACCATTGCCGGCAAGCAGGAGCGCGAGGAGAAGCTCGACGAGCTGAAGGACGCGCTCAAGGAGCAGCTGGCCGGCGAGGGCAAGGAGTTCGAGGGCCGCGACAAGGAGATCTCCGCCGCGTACC
>JASLFY010000026.1 GCA_030150425.1 Yimella sp.
GACCGACCTGGTGCACCGTATCGACGGACTGTTCGACGACGCCGGGCCGACCGTGCCGGCGCGCGAGCACCGACTCTTCGGGCAGAGCGTGCTGACCCTCGGCGGCACCCAACTCTCGGGACCGTTCGCGTCCGCTCCCCCCGAGATCCGCACCATGCTGGCGCGCGCGGTGGACCACGGCGTGACCCATGTCGAGGTGGGCCGGGCCGACGGAAACGCCGAGCGCATCCTGCGCAGCAGTGGCGAACCGCAACTCACCCAGCGGTTGAAGTTCATCTCCCGGCTGCAACCGCTGGCCGCCGGCGACGCGTCCCTGGCCCGGCTCGGTGTGGAGGCCAGTCTGGAGCGGTCGTTCGCCGAGCTCGGTCGACGGCAGGTCGCCGCCGCGCTGCTGACCGGGGTGGAACAGGTCAATGTCGGCGACGGCGCCGCCTGGGAGCGTCTGCAGGACTACAAGTCGTCCGGCGAGGTGACCGCGGTGGGCGTCAGCATCGCCCACGCCACCGACGCCGACCAGCTCGAGAGCGTGCCGGGGTTGGACTACCTCGAGCTGCCGTTCAACCTGCTCGGTGCGCCTTTGCCCGACTCCGTACGCCGGCTGGCCGACCGTGGTGTGATCGTGCTTGCCCACTCGGTCTATGCCGGTGGGCGACTGCTGGCCGGCGACCACCCGCGCGCCAAGGCACTCGCGAAGGCGGTGCTGGCCACCGGCCGCGACGGGGTCGCCGACCTCGCCGTGTCGTACGTCCTGGGCCACCCGCAGATCGCCTCGGTGGCGCTCGGCTCGTTGACGCCGGCACAGCTGCGCCACAACCTCTCGCTGGTCGCGGCGACGCCGCTGGACGAGGAGAAGATCAGCGCCGTACGGGAGATCCTCGGCTGAACCGGCCGCCTACGCTGGGCGGATGCGACCCGACCGGCTGACCGACCACCTGCTGCGCCAGGACCCCGCCCGTCCGCGGGTGACGTACTACGACGACACCGACGGCCCCACCCGGGGCGAACGGATCGAGCTGTCGGCGAAGGTCCTCACCAACTGGGTGAACAAGGCGGCGAACCTGCTGCAGGAGGAGTTCGACGCCGGCCCGGGCACGGTCGTGCACCTTGCCCTCCCGGCCGCCCACTGGCGCACCGTCTACTGGGCGCTGGCGATCTGGGCCGTCGGCGCGACGGTCAGCACCACCGACCCCGACGACGCCGACGTACGGATCGGCACGTCCGACGCGGGGACCGACCTCGACGTCCTGGTCACGCTCGCCGCGTTGGCGCGCAGCCACCCCGAACCGACCGGAACGGCGCTGGACGAGGCGCGTGAACTGGCGACGTACGCCGACGCCTTCTCGGCGTGGGCGAGCGCCGACGGCTCCGCGACCGCGCTGCGGTCCGCGACCGGGCAATGGGCGTACGACGATCTGGTCGAGGCCGGCACCGGCGACCGCGAATGGGTCGAGGGCGACCTGCCGGCTACCGTGCGCCGGATCGCCGGCTTGTTCGCGGGCGACGGCGCGGTACTGCTGGTCCGTTCCCCCGACCCGGCACTGATGCCGGCCCGGTTGGCCGCGGAGGGGCTTTCTCAGACCTGAGCGGTCCGGCGCACCTCGTCGCGCTCCAACCGGCGCCGGATCCGGCCGTCCTCCCGGCGGGCCCGGGCGTCGGCGAACGCCTCGGGGGTCTGCCGCTTCCGGCTTCCGCCCATCACGTCGTACAGGTAGTCCTCGAGGATCTCGTCCATCGGGCCGTCGGCATGGAGACCGCCGTCCTTGAGGTAGATCCCGCGGGTGCAGAAACGCATCAGGTCCGACTCGGAGTGGGACACCAGGAACAGGGTCCTGCCCTGATCCAGCAGGTTCTCCATCCGGTCGTAACACTTGTTCCGGAACGCGGCGTCACCGACGGCGAGCACCTCGTCGACCAGGATGATCGGCTCGTCGAGCGTGGTGATCACCGCGAAGCCGAGCCGGATCTGCATGCCGGAGCTGAAGTGGCGATAGGGCACGTCGAGTGCGTCGCGCACCGCGGGCCCGGCGAAGTCGATGATCTCGTCGAACCGCTCGTCCATCTGCTCCTTGCTCTTGCCGTGCAGACCGCCCATCAGATAGACGTTCTCGCGGGCGGTGATGTCGCCGACGAAACCACCGGTGATCTCGATCAGCGGCGCCACGCCCTCGCTGACCGTCGCCTTGCCCTCGTCGGGCAGAAGGGTGCCGGCGATCATCTTCAACAGCGTCGACTTTCCGCCACCGTTGCCGCCGACGAGGCCGACAGCCTCACCGCGACCGACCGTGAAGTTCACGTTGCGCAGCGCCCAGAAGGTCTCCTTCTGGTGCTGGCTCTTGCCGGTGAAGATGATTTCCCGCAACGACAGGTTGCGCTTGCGTCCACGCAGGAACTCGATGCCGAGGTTCTCGACCCGGATGACCGGTTCGTCGGGCGCGGTCTTCCAGACGACGTCGTCGTCGACCTTCGGGAAGCGGTAGTCGTCCCAGGACTTCTCGGGGTCGTAGCCCGGCGGGTCGTCATCGGTGCGCTCGGGCGTCCAGGGCTGCCATTCCTCGTCGGCCATCTCAGATCTCCTTCAGCACGGCCGGCTCGAGCTTGCGGAACACCCACATGCCGAAGAACAGCCAGAAAAACGTGACGACGGTCCCCAGGATCCAGCCGTGGTAGTCAGGCGTGTGATGCACCAGGAACGGGGTGCGGATCATGTCGTTCACCGCGGTCAGCGGGTTGAACTGCTGGATGTGCGCCGCCCACGGTGCCTTCTCGTCGAGCAGTTGCGAGGAGTAGACGATCGGGGTGAGGTAGAAGAGCACCCGCAGCCCGATCCGGACCACTCGTACGAAGTCGTCGACCAGCGCGGTCACCGGAGCCATGACCAAACCGATACCGGTGATCAGCAAGAACTCCAGCAGTAGCGCGGGGATCCACAGCAGCAGTTCGATCGGGTCGATCTTCAGGTCACCCTGGATCAGGAACAACAGCATGAAGCCGAGCAGGATCGGCAGCGACATCAGGAACTCGATGCCCTTGGCCAGCACCAACCGGACGACCCACAGCTCGCGCGGGATGTTGGTGGAGCGGACCAGCCGGCGTTCGGCGTACAGCGCCCGGGCCGACTCGTTGATCGACATGTTGAACCAGTTCCACGGCAGCAGGCCCGCCACCAGGAAGACGACGAACGGTGCGCCGCCGCTGCGGGTGCCGCCGTGTTCACTGACGCCGTAGATGACGCCGAACACGAACCAGTAGACGAGCGCCATCGCCAACGGGTCGATGAGCGTCCAGAGGTACCCCAGGATGCTGCGCGCGTAGCGAATCCGCAGGTCACGGCGCACGAGCGTCCACAGCACACTGCGGTAGTCGATGATCCGCCTGATGCGGTCGGTGAATTCCATCTCGTCCTTTGTCTTCGCCGGTTGCGACAACCGGGTCAGGATATCGGCGCCTGGCTGGACGTCCGCTGATCGTCGAGTGATAGTCGCACCCGGGAGGTCAGGAAGCCCAGCCCCCACGTCATGTGCATGGTGGCCAGCACCGGCGGAACCAGCGCTCGTACGGCCGGACGCTCCCCGCCGGAGATCGCCACACCACCCGCCGTGATCGCGCCGAGGTAGCCGGCCGGGACCACCCACAGCGGGCGCCAGACGAAGCCGCCGAGCGTGCCCGCGGCGACCGCGGCGACCGCGGCGGGCGGTGCGAGGTAGCGGGCGTTGATCGACCCGGTGTGGGTGCGGGCGACGACGCGGCGCCAGGTGCCGTACTCGAAGTACTGCCGGGCCAGCTTGCGGAA
>JASLFY010000061.1 GCA_030150425.1 Yimella sp.
ACCGACGACATCGAGGAAGCGGTCCTCGCGCTGATGCAGCAGGTCGAGGACAAGGGCGGCGCGGTCCACGCGATCGAGGAGGGCTTCCAGAAGTCCGAGATCGAGCGCAGCGCCTACGACATCGCGCTGCAGATCGACGGGGGAGAGCGCACCGTCGTCGGCCTGAACAAGTTCACCGTCGACCAGGACGAGCCGTACGAGCCGTTGCGGGTCGACCCGGCGATCGAGGCGGCGCAGGCCGAGCGACTGGCCACGCTGCGCAAGGACCGCGACAACGACGCGGTGCAGCGCGGCCTCGACGCGCTGCGCGCCGCGGCGGACGGCACCGACAATCTCCTCCACCCGATGCGCGAGGCGCTCGCCGCCCGCGCGACCGGCGGGGAGGTCAGCCAGGCCCTGCGCGACGTCTGGGGGATGTACGTCCCGCGCGAGCAGTTCTGATGCGGGACGCCATCCGGACCGGGCGGCGCCGCGTCTCGTTCGTGGGGCGCCACTTCATGGCGTTGTGCGTCGCGGTGCTGGTGGTCGTGCTGCTGGCGGCGATCGCGGGCTGCGGGACGGCGACCTCCGCCGGATCGGCGACGACCGATATCGGCACCGTTGCGACCACCCCGCTACCGACGAGTTTCGACCGGTCCGACGGCTACGCGACGATCGCCTACACGGATCTGCCGAAGCAGGCGAAGGAGACCGTACGGCTGATCGACGCCGGCGGTCCCTACCCGTACCGCAAGGACGGCAGCGTCTTCTCCAACCGCGAGAAACTGTTGCCGCGCAAGGGATCCGGCTACTACCGCGAGTACACCGTCGACACCCCGGGGTCGTCCGACCGGGGCACCCGCCGGATCATCCAGGGCAAGGACGGCACGATGTATTACACCGACGACCACTACCGATCATTCCGGAGGATCCAGCGATGACCAGTCTCGTGCAGGCGCTCGAGCAGCGCGGTTCCGGCGTCTACCGCACGCAGCGCTCCGGCGACGACGTCGCCGGACTCGCCCGACGCGCGGGCTGGCGGGTCGTCGACCTGACGATGAACGGTCCGACCGACAAGGCGGAGTTCCTTCGGCTGTGCCAGGACCGGTTCGAGCTGCCCGACTGGTTCGGTCACAACTGGGACGCCCTCGCCGACTGCATCGACGACGTGCAGGACGAGGAGGGCGTCGTGGTGCTGCTCGGCGGCGTGCAGCACCTCGAACTGCGCGACCGCGAGGTCGTTCGCGACATCTTCGCCGAGCGGGTCGAGCTGGGGTCCGCGCCGTTCGTGGTGGTCGCGGCCGGCGGGGCCGGGTCGTAAACTCCGGAAGTTGTGACGACGACTGGAACCGCCCCGGAAACCGCCTCCGACAAGACCCTGCTCGACCGCGTCGCCGACGAGGTCACGCTGCTGGAGCCGGATCTGATCGACCTGCGCCGGCAGATCCACCGGATGCCGGAGCTGTCGTTCGCGGAGTACCAGACCACTGCCCGCGTCGAGAAGATCTTGCGGGACAACGGAATTGCCGTTCGTGCTTTCGAGCGCACGGGCCTGGTCGCGGAGGTCGGACCGGCGCAGCCGGAGTTCCGGAGCGCGTTGCGCGCCGACCTCGACGCCCTGCCGGTGCCCGAGCGCAGCGGCCTGCAGTACGCCTCCCAGGTTGCCGGCGCGTGCCACGCCTGCGGCCACGACGTCCACACCACCGCGGTGCTCGGCGCGGCGCTCGCGTTGAAGCGCAACGAGGCCGCCCTCGAGCGAGCGGGGGTCGCGGTGCGCCTGATCTTCCAGCCGGCCGAGGAGGTCGTCCCGGGCGGCGCCCACACCGTGCTCGAGGAGCGTGCGCTGGAGGGCGTCGACCGCATCTTCGCGGTGCACTGCGACCCGAGCATCGACGTGGGCACCGTCGGCTTGGCCGAGGGCCCGATCACCGCGGCCTGCGACGCGATCCACGTCAACGTCACCGGTCGCGGCGGCCACACCTCGCGCCCGCACCTCACCCAGGACGTCGTCTACGCCCTGGCCAAGATCGTCAGCGACACCCCGGCCGTCCTGTCCCGCAGGCTCGATCCGCGCGCCGGCGCCACCCTCGTGTGGGGGCAGATCAACGCGGGCAACGCCTCCAACGTCATCCCGGCGGCGGGGGAGGCCCACGGCACCCTGCGGGTGCTGGACGCGCAGGCGTGGGAGGGCGTGGAGTCCGTGGTCGCGCCGGTGATCGAGCAGATCGCGGCGCCGTACGGCGTACTGGTCGACGTCCGTCACGTCCGCGGCGTGCCGCCGGTCGTCAACGACGGCCTGGCGATCGACGCCCTCGCCGAGGCGAGCGTACGGCTGGTCGGCCGCAAGTCTGTCGTGCCGACCAAGCAGTCGATGGGCGGGGAGGACTTCAGTTGGATGTTGCGCGACATTCCGGGTGCGATGGCCCGCCTGGGCACCCGTACGCCGGGCGGTGCGACGTACGAACTGCACCAGGGCGACCTGGTCGTCGACGAGCGGGCGATCGGCATCGCGGCCAAACTGCTGGCGGGTGCGGCACTGCTGCGACCGCGGCGATAGGCATCAGTCCCATAACGGTGCCGCCATCTGGTACGGGCGAGTAGGTAAACCGTGGGTAAACTCTGCGCCGACCGCGGTCTGTTGTGACCTGCGGCACGCCCGGCGTTCGACGAGGAACGATCGTCCGGGCGGCCCACACCATCAGAAGGAGACACCGTGCGATCGGTGAAGAAGCTGGCCGTGACCTCGGCCGTTGCCCTGCTCTCGGTCGGCATGACCGCGTGCGGCTCGAACAAGAGCAGTTCCGACAGCAGCTCCGCCCCGGCCGGTTCGGCGTCGGGCTCGAGCGGTGGCTCCGCCGCCGCCGGTCAGCTGAAGGTCGGCATGGCCTACGACGTGGGTGGCCGTGGTGACCACTCCTTCAACGACTCCGCCGCCATGGGTCTGGACGAGGCCGAGAAGCAGTTCGGCATCAAGCCGACCGAGGTCGCCGCGACGAACGGCGAGAACGACGCCGCGCGTGTCGCCCGCCTCCAGCAGTTGGCCCAGGCCGGTAACACCGCGATCGTCGCCGTCGGCTTCACCTACGCCACCGCGGTCGGCAAGGTCGCCAAGCAGTTCCCGAACGTGAAGTTCGCGATCGTCGACGACGCCTCGCCCGCTTCGGCCGGCACCAACGTCGACCAGATCACCTTCACCGAAGAGCAGGGCTCCTACCTCGCCGGCGCCGCCGCGGCGCTGAAGAGCAAGAGCGGCCACATCGGCTTCATCGGTGGCGTCGAGACCGGCCTGATCAAGAAGTTCGCCGCGGGCTACCTGGCCGGCGCGAAGAAGGTCAAGCCGAGCATCAAGATCGACGTCAAGTACCTCACCCCGGACGGTGACTTCTCCGGCTTCGCCGACCCGGCCAAGGGCAAGACCGCG
>JASLFY010000227.1 GCA_030150425.1 Yimella sp.
GCAGTCGCTGCCGCGACTCGGACAACACGTCCCAGGCGTTGCGGGCGTACGGCGCGCCGGGCGTCGCGGCGACAGCCTCGATCTCCTCCTCGACCGGGGTTGCGAGCAACGGGTCGCTGAGCAGCAGGGCCAGCGCCGACCATCGGGAGGAGTAGTCGAAATAGCCCGAGCGGAGCATCTCGACCGTCAGCTGGTGGGCCCAGCGGCGGATCACCGACTCCGGCGGGGGACTGGCGTGCGGTGAGGTGACGAACCCGGCGAGGGCGAGCCAGTCGGTGCCGGTCGCGTCGCCCGACTCGATCGTCTCCTGCAGCCGGGACAGGCCGCGGTACGCGTCCTCCCGGGACGGCTTCGTCCATTGCGCGTCGGCGCGTTCGACCAGCACGACGTCGGCGACCGCTCCGCTCAGTTGTCCCGGTGCGCGGTTCAGTGCGCGTTCGTACGCCGCCACCAGTTCCAGGTCGATCGGGGACCGGCCGTTCTCGGCCACCGAGATCGCCGACGAGTGCCGGGTCGGTCCGCCGACCTCGGCGAGCCGCGCGTTGAACGCGGCCGCCGGAAGTCCGCCGTACGGCGACGCGATCCGGTTGACCCGCAGCAGCCAGCCGACCCGCGCGCGCAGGTCGATCTTCGGACCGAGCAGATCGCTGCGGTCCACCGGCAGACTCCGCGGTGCTCCCCGCAACCGTGACCAGCTCATCGAACCCCCTGGGACAAGGCGATTGTGGCGCGTCAGCCGGCGGTGCGTCCGGGTTTCGGCGTACCTCAGCCGAGTCCCAGCTTCGCCGCCGTGTGCTCCCGCATCTCGACCTTGCGCACTTTGCCGGTGACGGTCATCGGGAACTCCTCGACCAGCTCGACGTAGCGCGGGATCTTGTAATGGGCCAGCTGGCCGGAGCAGAACTCGCGCAGCGACTCGGCGGTGATCGGTTCGGCGCCCGGCCGCATCCGGATCCAGGCGCACAGCTCCTCGCCGTACTTGCTGTCCGGGACCCCGATCACCTGCGCGTCGACGATGTCCGGGTGGGTGTAGAGGAACTCCTCGATCTCGCGCGGGTAGATGTTCTCGCCGCCGCGGATCACCATGTCCTTGATCCGGCCGCTGATCTGCACATAGCCGGCGTCGTCCATGACGCCGATGTCGCCGGTGTGCATCCAGCCGTCCTCGATCGCCTCGGCGGTCTTGTCCGGCTGCTCCCAGTAGCCGAGCATCACCGAGTAGCCCTTGGTCTGGAACTCACCGGCCGCGCCGCGCGGCTGCACCTGACCGGTGACCGGGTCGACGATGCGCACCTCGAGGTGGGGTCCGACCCGGCCGACGGTGCCGACCTTCTGCTCGAAGGTGTCGTCGGTGCGGTTCTGGGTCGACACCGGCGATGTCTCGGTCATGCCGTAACAGATCGTCATCTCCTCGATGCCCGCCGCGATCAGCTTCTTCATCAGTTCGGCCGGGCAGGGGGAGCCGGCCATGATCCCGGTGCGCACGCTCGACAGGTCGTAGTCGGCGAAGTCCGGCAGTGCCCACTCCGCGATGAACATCGTCGGGACGCCGTACAGCGAGGTGCACTTCTCGTCCTGGGTCGCACGCAGCGTCGCGGCCGGGTCGAAACCGGGTGCCGGGATGACCATGGCGGCGCCGTGGGTGGTGCAGGCGAGGTTGCCCATCACCATCCCGAAGCAGTGGTAGAAGGGCACCGGGATGCAGACCCGGTCGGCCTCGGTGTAGTCGCACAGCTCGCCCACGAAGAAGCCGTTGTTCAGGATGTTTCGGTGGGACAGCGTCGCGCCCTTGGGGAATCCCGTGGTGCCGGAGGTGTACTGGATGTTGATCGGGTCGTTGTTGTCGAGCCCGGACTGCACCTGCGCGAGTTGTTCGGCGCTCACCTCGTCGGCCCGCTGCAGCAGCTCCTGCCACTCGGTGCTGCCGAAGTAGATCGCCGAGCGCAGGCCGGCGCAGTCGCCGCGGACCTCCTCGACCATCGCGTGGTAGTTGCTGGTCTTGAACTCCTCGACCGCGAACAGCACCGAGACGCCGGACTGGTTCAGGACGTACTTGAGTTCGTGGGCGCGGTAGGACGGGTTGATCGTGACCAGGATCGCGCCGATCTTCGCGGTGGCGTACTGCACCAGCGTCCACTCGGTGCAGTTCGGCGCCCAGATGCCGACCCGGTCGCCCTTGGTGGTGCCTGTCGCGAGCAGCGCGCGCGCGAGGCGGTCGACCTCGTCGCGGAACTGCGCGTACGTCAGCCGTACGCCCTGGGCGACGTCGACCAGGGCCTCGCGGTCGCCGAAGCGGGCGACCGTGGCGTCGAGGTTGTCGCCGATCGTCTGCTCGATGAGCGGGGTGTCGGTCTCGCCGACGGTGTGGGACAGCTGGGTCATCGCGCGCCTTTCCGCTGAGGGGTCAGCGCCAGATTAGTGACCCACGTCACGTCCGTCAGCGGGTCGACCAGGCCGCCCGCCGCACCGCGTCGCCGTACGCCTCCACGAACCGGGCCAGTTCGGCCAGGAACGCCGGTCGGTCGGTGAGCGCGTCGAGAGCGGCGTCGTACAACTCCAGGTGTTGGCCGAGCGCGACCTCGAACCGTTCCTTGCCCTCGGCGGTCGCCTCGAAGAGTCCGGCCCGGCCGCTGCCCGGGCTGCGGCTGAGCAGGCCGGCCTTGACCGCCGCGTTGACCTGACGGTTGACCGTCGACTGTTCGAGGTTCAGGTTGTCGGCGATCTCGCGCAGGGTGCGCGGGTGGCCGTCGGACAGCAGCCACAGCAGGCGGCCGTCGGCCGATCGCAGTTCGCCGTGTTGCTCCGCGAACCGGCGGAAGGTCTCCAGGCGGGCCAGCAGCGAGGCCGCCTCCCGGTCGTCGGGCAGTGGGTCCGGCATGGTTCCTCCGAATTTGCTTGCCAAGATCAACTATGTGTAATCTACACACAACCCCTTGAACTCGTCTCGTCGGAGCATCATGTCAACTGCCGTCCACACCGCGCCCCGTACGCGGTTCCCCGCCACCGCCGTGGTCGCCGTGCTCTGCATCGGCAGCCTCGTCGGCTCCCTCATGCAATCGCTCGTGGTGCCGATCCAGGCCGAACTGCCGACCCTGCTCGGCACCAGCGCCAGCAACGCCTCCTGGGCGATCACCGCCACCCTGTTGGCCTCCGCCGTGACCATGCCGGTCAGCGGCCGGCTCGCCGACATGTACGGCAAGAAGAAGGTCATGGTCGTCAGCGCGGCGCTGCTGATCCTCGGCTCCGTCATCGCCGCGCTGGCCGACTCGGTGCTGCCGTTCCTGGCCGGTCGCGCGGTGCAGGGCATGGCGATGGGCTACATCCCCGTCGCGATCAGCATGGTCCGTGAGGTCGCCCCGCCGGCCCGGCGCGCGTCGGCCGTCGCCGCGGTGAGTGCCACCCTCGGCGTCGGCGGCGCCATCGGTCTGCCGCTGTCGGCCTGGATCGTGCAGTCGCTCGACTGGCACTGGCTGTTCTGGCTGTCGACCGCGCTCGCCGCGATCGTGCTGCTGGCCACCGTCGTCGTCGTGCCGAGCGTGCACGACGCCCACCCGGGCCACATCGACGTCGGGGGCATCATCGGCCTGGCCGTCGGCCTCGTCTCGTTCCTGGTCGGCATCTCCAAGGGTTCGTCCTGGGGCTGGTCGTCGGCGAACACCATCGGCGCCATCGTCTTCGGTCTCGTGGTCCTGGTCGCGTGGGGCGCGTACGAACTGCGGCACGACGACCCGATGGTCGACCTGCGCACCACCGCCCGTCGCCCGGTGTTGTTCACCAACCTGGCCGCCGTGCTGATCGGCTTCGGCATGATGTCGCAGATCATCGTGGTGCCCCAGCTGCTCGAGATGCCGGAGCTGACCGGCTACGGCCTGGGTCAGTCGATCCTCGCGGCCGGTCTGTGGATGGCTCCCGGTGGTCTGATGATGATGGCCTTCGCGCCGGTCTCCAGCGCGTTGATCACCAGGGCCGGTGCGTGCGTCACCCTCGCGATCGGCGCGATCGTGATCGGTGGCGGCTACCTCTTCGCGCTGGCGATGATGAACGCTCCGTGGCAGCTGATGGTCGCCACCTGCGTCACCTCGGCCGGTGTCGGCATCGGCTATGCCGCGATGCCCACCCTGATCCTCGACAACGTCCCGCTGGTGGAGGCTGGTTCGAGCGTCGGCGTGAACGCGCTGATGCGCTCGGTCGGCACCACTCTGGCCGGCGCCGTGATGGCCGCAGTGCTCACCTCCGACACCGTGGTGCTCAAGGCCGGTACGCCGGCGATCCCGAGCTCCGAGGCGTTCAAGGTGTGCTTCCTGCTCGGCGCGGGCGCCGCGATCGCCGGCGCGCTGGTGGCGCTGCTGGTGCCGCGCCGCGGTGGCAAGGACGCGGCCGGCGTGGCCGAGACCGCGACCGACGGCGAGTTCAGCGGCGAGGCGGTTCCGGCCGCCGGCTGAGGATCTCCCTCAGGTCGATGATCGATTGCTCGGCGGCGCGGTGTTCGACAGCAACAAGGGCCGCTCCAGCACCCCGACCACGAGCAGCGTGACGGTCGGCTGACCGCGCGCACCGTACGTCACTGGGCGCATCTTCCACGGTGCGCCCAGTGGCGTCCGGTGCGCATCATCGTCACAGCGTGGGCGCGGTGACTCTCTGACAAGATCGGACCATGCCCGCGAGCTTCGACTTCCTGAATGCGTACGCCCACGGTTACGCGCGGATCGCGTCGTGCACCGTCCCGACGGCCATCGCCGACCCGGACACGAACGTACGGACCGTCATCGAGCAGGTGCGGAAGGCCCACGACCAGGGCGTCGCGGTCGCGATCTTCCCCGAGCTCTGCCTGAGCGGGTACGCGATCGAGGACCTGCACCTGCAGGACGTCGTGCTCGACCGCGTCGTCGCTGCGATCGACACGCTCGCGG
>JASLFY010000244.1 GCA_030150425.1 Yimella sp.
GAGGCGCCCGCGCCTGTCGCGGTCGTCGAGGAGACCCAGGCGGTGCAGGCGGTCCCGGTCAACGCGGCGGCGCAGACCGAGATCGACCGGAAGGCCCAGGCGTACGTCCAGGACCTCACCTCGATGGACATGAAGTCGCCGGCGTTCACCGAGAAGGTGAACTCGATCGTGTTGATGGGCGACAGCGAGATCCGCAAGTCCTCCGAGGTCTCCAACCGGATGCTGCAGCGGCCGGCCGCGCAGGGCGGCAAGGACTCCGCGCAGTCGAAGGTGTCGGGCACCCTCATCGACCTGCGCCGCACGATCACCGACCTCGACCCGAACCGGGCCGACCTCAAGGGCGCCAAGAAGGTCCTGAAGTGGATCCCGGGCGGCAACAAGATCGAGAACTACTTCGCGAAGTACCAGTCGGCGCAGAGCCATCTCGACGCGATCATCCGCAGCCTGGCCGGTGGTCAGGACGAGCTGCGCAAGGACAACGCGGCGATCGACGTCGAGCGCACCAACATGTGGAACGCGATGCAGAAGCTGGGCGAGTACAACCAGCTGGCCACCGCGCTCGATACCGCCGTCGAGCAGAAGATCGCCGGACTCGAGGCCGAGGGTCGCACCGAGGACGCGCAGATCATGAAGTCCGACGTGCTGTTCGCGGTCCGCCAGCGGCGGCAGGACATCATGACCCAGATGGCTGTGGCGGTGCAGGGCTACCTCGCGCTCGACCTGGTCCGCAAGAACAACCAGGAGCTGATCCGCGGCGTCGACCGCGCCCAGACCACCACGGTCGCGGCGCTGCGTACGGCGGTCATCGTCAGCCAGGCGCTCAGCCAGCAGAAGATCGTGCTCGACCAGATCACCGCGCTGAACTCGACCACCTCCTCGCTGATCGAGAAGACCAGCGAGCAGCTGAAGACCCAGGGCGCGGAGATCCACCAGCAGGCGGCCTCCAGCACGATCGAGATCGACAAGCTGCAGCGCGCGTTCGACAACGTCTTCCAGACGATGGACGCGATCGACACCTTCCGCTCGCAGGCCACCCAGAACATGGCGCAGACCGTCGCGGCGCTGGAGGGTCAGGTGCAGCGCGCCAAGCCCTACCTGGAGCGGTCGCTGCGCAACTCGGGCATCGATGCGTCGACGTCGGCCCAGTTCCAGCCGGTGCAGTCCGGCAACCAGCAGCAGGGTCAGCTGCCGCAGGGCGTGCAGCCGCAGGCGCCGCGCCAGGGTGAGCAGCCGCCGTACCCCGGCCGCTGATGGGACTGCTCTCCCGGCTCTTCGATCCGAACGCCGCCCCCGGGCCGACGGGCCAGGCCGCCCGGGGCGCGGTGGCGTCGGATCGTGCCCGGGAGCAGGCCCGGTTGGGCGGGCGTCCGTCCGGCGATGCGACGGCGGCGCCCGCGCCGCCCACCGGTGACGACGTACCGGCGTTGTTGCGCCACACCCAGTCGCTGGTGTTGGAGATCAACCGCAGCGCCGCCGACCTGCCCGGCCTGGGCGTCGTGTTGGCCCGCTCGGTCACCGACACGGTGCAGCGGGTGCTGACCTCACCCGACGCGTCGCAGCTGGACATCTCGGTGCGGGTGGCGATCTTCGGCGTGCTGACCGATTACCTCCCCGGGTCGATCCGCACCTACGTCGCTGCCTCGCGGGTCGCCGGCCAGCAGGACCTCGCCGCCGCCGACGACCAACTGGTCGAGCAGCTCACCACGCTGCGCCGGTCGGTGCAGCAGTTGGCCGATTCCAGCCGCGACCGCGACCTGCAGGCGTTGCAGGTCCACGGCAAGTTCCTGGAGACGAAGTTCTCCCAGTCGGATCTGGAGCTGTGACATGGCGTACGACGTGGAGCTGGCCGAGGCGCTGACCCGTCACTTGGAGGGCACTCCCGGGCTCGGCGAGAGGAAGATGTTCGGCGGTCTGGCGTTCCTGATCAACGGCAACATGGCGGTCGCCGCGAGCAAGGACGGCGGCGCGCTGCTGCGTACGGACCCGGACGAGAACGAGCGCTACCTCGCGATGGACCACGTCGAGTCCGCGGTGATGGGCGGGCGCACCATGCGCGGCTGGCTGCGCGCCGACACCGACCGGTTGGGCGACGCGTTCTGGCCGCTGGTCGGCGAGGCCGTCGAACACGCCCAGTCGTTGCCGGCGAAGTGAGCGGACTGCTCGTCCGCTTGTCGCCTCGCCCGCTCGCCCGAAGGAGGGTTTCGTGAGCAGGGGAGCATTGCAAAGCTCCTCTCGTCGCAGAAGGCTCCTCTCGGGCACCGCCGGCCGGTCACGCCCTAGGGTGGACTGGTGAGTTCGATGGCGAAGGGGGCCAACGTCGCCCTCACCCGTGAAGTGCCCGGCCTGACCGGTGTGGTCGTCGGGGTCGACTGGGACGCGGGGGCCGAGCGGTTCCTGCACGACAGCCTGACCCTGCTGACGGTGCTCTGCGGCAGCGACCGCAAGGCCCTCAGCCAGGACCACGTCGTCCACTTCAACCAGATGGTCTCCGCCGACCTGTCCACCGCCCACGTCGAGCAGGTCATGGGCGATGACGACGCCCAGGTCGAGGTCGACCTGAACGGGGTGCCCGACCAGGTCGAGCGACTGGTGTTCGTGCTCTACGTCAACGAGGGCGGCGGCGGCCGGCGCACCCTCGGCCAGCTGAAGAAGCTGGTCGTACGCGTGCTGCAGCTCGGCAACGGCGCCCCGGTCGTCTCCACGGTCGACCTCGCGCCGGGGCTCGCCGGCGAGACCGCGCTGACGCTGGTCGAGCTCTACCGCCACTCCGGCGACTGGAAGCTGCGGGTCCTCGGCGCCGGCTACTCCGACGGGCTCAAGGGAGTCGCCCGCGACTTCGGGGTCGACCTGTGACCGACTTCGGGTTCCTGCGCGCCCGGCGGCG
>JASLFY010000363.1 GCA_030150425.1 Yimella sp.
TGCGCAGCAGGATCTCGGCGAAATCGGCGGCGTCGACGCCGCCGGCGCCGGCGATTTCGCCGAGATCCTGCTGCGCATGTACCTGCGCTGGGCCGAGCGCCACGGCTACGCCACGAAGGTCGTCGACACCTCGTACGCCGAGGAGGCCGGCCTGAAGTCAGTCACCTTCGAGCTGAACGAGCCGTACGCCTACGGCAACCTGTCGGTCGAGGCCGGCACCCACCGTCTGGTGCGGATCAGCCCGTTCGACAACCAGGGCCGCCGCCAGACCAGCTTCGCCGCCGTCGAGGTGGTGCCGCTGATCGAGACCACCGACTCGATCGAGATCCCGGAGAACGAGCTGAAGATCGACGTCTTCCGTTCCTCGGGCCCCGGTGGTCAGAGCGTCAACACGACCGACTCCGCGGTCCGGATGACCCACATCCCGACCGGCACCGTCGTGTCGATGCAGAACGAGAAGAGCCAGATCCAGAACCGCGCCGCCGCACTGCGCGTCATGCAGTCGCGCCTGTTGCTGCTGCGCCGCGAGCAGGAAGCCGCGGAGAAGAAGGAACTGGCCGGCGACATCAAGGCCAGCTGGGGCGACCAGATGCGCTCCTACGTCCTGAACCCGTACCAGATGGTCAAGGACCTGCGCACCGAACACGAGACCGGCAACCCGAGCGCCGTCTTCGACGGTGACATCGACGGCTTCATCGAGGCCGGCATCCGCTGGAAGCGCGGAGCGGTCAAGCAGGCCTGACGGCCCGGACCGAATCACAGGAACAAACCCGGAAGCACCGGAAACGAACCGGCGGCCACCCCCTTGCTGGCCGCCGGTTCGTGGTCTCCGGAGGGTGTCAGTGCCCGTCGATGGTCTGGGCGTCGCTGACGAACCCCCCGCGCGAACCACCGGACAGCGTGGTGATCGCGTGGGTGCGGGTGTCGTACTTCACCAGGCGGGCCCGGCTGGACGGACCGCTGATCGGGGCGAGCACGAACGCCGAGCTGCCGTAGCCGCCGGTCGGTTCGCCGGTGTTCAGCCCCGCCAACGGCTTCGAGGTGGAACCGGACAGCTGGTACAGGCTGCTGTAGCCGGCACCGGATCCGAGCCGCCCCACCCGCGGCGACGTGGCGAGGACGGTGTCGATGCCGTCACCGGACAGGGCTGTGGCCGGCACGGCCGAGGTGTACCCGAACCGGTACGTCCGCACCGCGCCGAGTTCCTCGGCCGTCTCGCAGGCCGCGGTGAACGAGGAGCTATCCCACTGGGCGCCGGGCAGGCAGGTGAAGCCGGTCGGGCTCTTCACGGTGCGCAGCGTGTGGCCGTCGGCGGTGGACCGTACGGTCATCGTGGTGCCGTTCGCCTGGACGAACGTGCTCCCGTTCGCGCTGAACGCCAGCCACGGGTCCGCTCCGACGCGCAGGCTGCGGATCGCCTTGCCGGTGGGCGTCCGCAGGTAGGCCAGGCCGTCGGAGGTGCGCCAGGTGAGGATGTTGCCGCCCGCGGCGTACTGCGCGTTCCACTGACCCGGCAGGTGCAGGAAGCTGCCGCGTCGGGTCGCGGTGTCCCAGAACGCGAAGTGGGTCGTCTCGTTGTCGCCGGAGCCCACCGACCGCGCGGTGATGACGTGGCGACCGTCGGGAGAGACGTCGTCCAGGCCGGCGTTCTGCGAGACCTCGCCGAGGGTCACGGTGGTGCCGGTCGGCCCGACCATCTGCAAGGTGGCGTGGTCCGTGCTCGTGGTCGAGGTGTGGTGGATCACCGCCGACCAGCCGACGCCGTACGTCGGGGGAGCCGCGCTTGCGGCGCCGGCGGTCGCGGCCGCACCACCGATCCCGGCGGCGAGTGCGGCGGTGGCGGCAACGGTGTTCAACATGCGGTTCATGACAATTCCTTCGGTTAGGACCCGGGTCGTTCCCGAGCACGTGCTGCACGTTGCCGAACATCGGTTCTGAATGGAATGGGGAGAAGTCCCCACCACGGCGCTCGCGGCCGTATCCGCCCCAATTCCAGCGGTTCTCGGCGTGCCGCACCCAGCCGAACTGGGCCCCGCCGTACGGTGTCGTCGCGTTCCTTCCGCAGGGGCGTCGACCGACTCCCGACAGGCAGGCAGTAGCGCGATCCGATGATCACCTTCGACAGTGTCAGCAAGCGCTACCCGGGCCATCAAAGCCCGGCGCTGCGCGACATCACGCTCGACGTCGAACGCGGCGACTTCGTCTTCCTGATCGGCACCTCCGGTTCCGGGAAATCGACCCTGCTGCAGTTGGTCACCCGCCAGTTGGCGGCCACCAGCGGGACCGTACGCGTCGCCGGCCACGAGCTCGGGTCGCTGCCGAACCGTCAGGTGCCGCGGCTGCGCCGCGACATCGGCGTCGTCTTCCAGGACTTCCGACTGCTCGACGGCAAGACCGTCGGCCAGAACGTCGCGTTCGCGCTCGAGGTCCTCGGCACCCGCCGCCACCGGATCCGGCAGATGGTCCCCGAGATCCTCGAACTGGTCGGCATCGACCACCTCGCCGGCCGCCGCCCGCACGAACTGTCCGGCGGTGAGCAGCAGCGCGTCGCGATCGCCCGCGCGATGGTGAAGAAGCCGCAGATCCTGCTCGCCGACGAGCCGACCGGAAACCTCGACCCCGATACCAGCACGGAGATCGTCAAGGTGCTCGACCGCATCAACAAGTCCGGCACGACGGTGGTGATGGCGACCCACGACCAGCGGATCGTCGACACCTTCCGCAAGCGGGTCATCGAACTGAGCCAGGGGGAGTTGCTGCGCGACGAGTCGCTCGCCGGCTACGTCGCCGGGCCCGACCCGGACGCTCCCCGCGGGCGGAAGGTCGTCTGAACCGATGACCCGACTCAGGTTCCTGCTCGGCGAGATCGTCGGCGGTGTCCGACGCAACCTGTCGATGATCGTCTCGGTCGTCCTGGTGACGATGGTCTCGATGTTCTTCCTCGGCCTCGGGCTGCTCGCGCAGAAGCAGGTCACGCTCGCCAAGGGCTATTGGTACGACAAGGTCGAGGTCTCGGTCTTCCTGTGCACCAAGGACTCCACCGCGACGGCGTCGTGCGCCGACGGCGCCGCGACCCCCGCGCAGACCGCGCAGGTGCGCAGCGACCTCAACAGCATGAAGCCGCTGGTGGAGCAGGTCTACTACGAGAGCCCGGACCAGGCGTACGAGCGCTTCAAGAAGCAGTTCAAGAACAGCCCGTACCTCTCCGACGTGACCGCCGCCTCGATGCCGGCGTCGTTCCGGGTGAAGCTGTCCGACCCGAACCGCTACGACGAGGTGGTCGCCGCGATCGACGGATCACCGGGCGTCGAGGCGATCAGTGACCAACGCAAGGTGCTCGACACCTTCTTCAAGATGCTCAACGTGTTGAGCGTCGGCGCGGTCTCGCTCGCGGCCGTGATGGTGCTGTGTTCGGTGCTGTTGATCAGCACCACCGTGCGGCAAGTGGCGTTCTCCCGACGGCGCCAGGTGGAGATCATGCGGCTGGTCGGCGCGACCGCCACGGTGATCTACCTGCCGTTCATCGTCGAGACGATGCTGGCCGCGGTGATCGGTGCAGCACTGGCCGGCGGGATTCTCTGGGCGATGGTGCAGTACGGCATTTCGGACCTGTTCAATGGGTCCGGGGGGAACGGCGACGTCATCTCTCTCATCGGTACCTCGGACGTGATCGCGATCGCGCCGTGGCTGCTGCTGGGAGCCGCCGTCCTGTCGATGATCGTGTCGTGGTTCAGCCTGCGTCGGCAGGTCAGGGTCTAGGAGGACGATGATGCTGGGGCGATCGGATCGACCGAAGCTGGTCCGTACGGATCGACGCACCCTCTCCCGCGGCGTCGCCGCGGGCGCGGTGTGCCTGATGTTCTTCTCCGGCACCGCCCACGCGTTGGTCAGTGACGCCGACAACGACAAGAAGTCGGCCGACGCGAAGGTCAAGAAGGCCCAGCACGACTACGACTCCACCAGCGCGGCGCTGCTCACCGCGTCGTCGAACCTGACGGCGACCAACGCCAAGGTGGCGACGGCGACCAAGACGTTGCACGCCAAGGAAGCCGCCCTCACCACGGCCGAGAACCACCTCAAGAGCGTGAACTCGCAGCTGAAGATCGCCAAGAGCTCGGAGAGCAAGAGCCGCCGCGAGCTGACCTCGATCCAGGGTGCGGAGAAGAAGAGCACCGCCCTGGTCGGTGGGATCGCCCGGCAGAGCTACATGACCGGCGGCCTGGGCAAGTTCGACCTCACCCTGCAGATCCTGATGGGCCAGAAGGACCCGAGCTCCACGATGTCGCTGGCCGACATCGTGATGCGCCAGCAGAGCGGGGTGCTCACCACCCTGTCCGGCCAGCAGGCCAGCAAGAAGGCGACGGTCAGCCGGCTGAACGCGGCGACCACCCGGGTCAACACGTTGAGCGTCCAGGCGAAGACGGCGGTGACGACGGCGACGACCGCACGCACCAACGCGACCACGGCCCGCAACCGGTTGCTGGCGCTGCAGAAGACCCAGAAGTCGCAGAAGGCGACGCTGGTCGCCCAGCAGGCCAGTGACCTCAAGACGCTGAAGACCGAGAAGGCCAACCAGACCCGCATCGTCAACCTGCTCAAGGCGCGCGCGGCGGCCCGGGCGAAGGCGGCGAAGAAGCCGCAGATGGCGGTGCCCGCCGGCGGCAAGACCCGGGCGCTGACCTCCAGCGGCAACGGCTTCTTCACCCCGCCGGCATCGCCGTCGTCGATCGTGTCCGAGTTCGGCATGCGGTTGAACCCGGTCGACCACGTCATGCGGTTGCACGCCGGTGTCGATTTCCCGTTCGCCTGTGGCACCCCGGTCTACGCCGCCGCGGCCGGCGACGTGGTCGACGTGTCGTCGAACGCCGCGGCCGGCAACTACATCATGATCGACCACGGATTCGTACGCGGCACCAACCTGGCGACCATGTACGAGCACCTCAGCCGCTTCGTCGTCCGCGGCGGACACGTGGCCAAGGGCCAGCTGATCGGCTACTCCGGCACCACCGGACGCTCGACCGGCTGCCACCTGCACTGGACCGTCATGCAGGACGGTGTGCCGGTGAACCCGCGCAACTGGATCGGCTGACCGACCGCAGCAGGCGACCTGTCAGGCGGACGGACTGATCCGCAGCAGCGCGTCGTCGCTGCCGTTGCTGGTGGTGACGTACAGCGCGCCGTCGGGACCCTGACGCGCGGCGCGCAGACGACCGTACGTGCCGTTGGTCGCGACCGGGATCTCCACCCGGGTCGGGCGGGCGTCCGGGCCGGGCGTCAGCACCAGCAGTTTGGCCCCCTTGAGCGCCGTCACCACGAGCGCGCCGTTCCAGCGGCCCCACCGACTGCCGCTCAGGGTGGTCACCGCGCAGATCGCCTGGGTGGTGCTGCCCGAGGACCAGATCGCCGGCCGGGCCTTCGGGAAGCGCGACAGGTCGGTCATCGACACCGACTCGTCGTAGGTGTCCTGGGTGCCGCCGCGCGAGGGGTCCCAACCGAAGTTGACCCCGCGCCCGTCGAGGTTGAGTTCGTCGTTGTTGTCGGGCCCGTGTTCGGCGGTGAGGACTCGGCCACGCCAGACGGTCAGACCCTGCACGTTGCGGTGGCCGTACGACCAGACGTAGCGCTGGTTGCGGTTCGCGGCGGAGGCGTACGGGTTGTCGGGCGGCGGCTGTCCGGTGGCGGCGTCGAGTCGCAGGATCTTGCCGCCGAGGCTGGTGAGGTCCTGGGAGACGCGGGCGTGGGCGGTGTCTCCGGTGCCGACGTAGAGCTTCCCGTCGGGGCCGATGAGCATTCGACAGCCGGAGTGCCGGCCGCTGTCGGCCAGCGGCAGTCCGGTCAGCAACGCACGTTCGACCGTGGCCGACGAACCGTCGGCCGACAGCGTCCAGCGCACGACCCGGATGTCGACCGGGCGGCCGTCCTGCTGGTGGGTCTGACAGGTGAGGAAGGCGCGGCTGGTGGCGAAGTCCGGCGCGAGCAGCAGACCCATCAGCCCGCCCTCGCCCTCGGCGCGCACGTCCGACAGGTCGGCCCGCACCGTACGCGGAGTGCCGCCGCCGGCCGGGACGATCGACAGGCGCCCACCTCGCTGGGTCATCAGGATCGAGCGATCCGGCAGGAACGCGATGTCCCAGGGGTTCGCGAGCCCACGGGTGAGCACGGAGACGTGCAGCGCAGGGGAGCGGGTGAGCGACGCCGCCGGGACGTGTGAGGTGTCGTCACCACCGGCCGGCGACGGAGCACCCGAGGAACACGCGGCGAGCGCACACAGGGCGAGGGCGGCCGGAGCCGAACGGAGCCTCCACCCGCCGTCCACCGGGCTACCGGCGTCCGCGCTTGAACGCGTCGGAGACGGCGCGGGCGGCCTCGCGGTTGTCCTGCTTCTCGCGCAGGGTCTGACGCTTGTCGTGCTGCTTCTTACCGCGGGCGAGACCGATCTCGACCTTGGCCCGGCCGTCCAGGAAGTACAGCGACAGCGGGATGAGCGTGTGGCCGCTCTCCTGCGACTTGCTGATCAGCTTGTTCAGCTCGTGGCGGTGCATCAGGAGCTTGCGGCGTCGCTTGGCGGAGTGGTTGGTCCAGGTGCCCTGGAGGTATTCGGGGATGTGGACGTTCTCCAGCCACAGTTCGCCGTTGCGCTCGCTGGCGTAGCCGTCGATCAGCGTGGCGCGCCCCATCCGCAGGCTCTTCACCTCGGTGCCCATGAGAACCAGGCCCGCCTCGACCGTCTCCTCGATGAAGTAGTCGTGACGCGCCTTCTTGTTGTTGGCAATGATCTTCTTGCCGGACTCGCGGGGCATACCCGCCAGGATACGTGGCCGGCCGGGGTGGCCGCCTCCCGGTTTCGTGCGCGGCCACCCGTGGCGGGCGGCCGGATCAGTCGTTCTTGCGGGCGAGGCGCCACTGCGTGATTGCGGCGAACACCGCGCTGAGCACCAGCAGCATGACCAACGCGAGCAGCCAGGTGAACGCGTTGTGGTCCCACAGCGGGTCGGCGACGCTCTCGCGCGCCGCGGCGTAGCGCGGGTCGTTGGGCAGCATGCCCTCCATGTCGGTGACCGCGGCCGCGGCGGCGTAGCCCCACCGCCCGGGCGTGAACCAGCTCAGCTGCTCCAGGCCGGGGCGGCCGTCGACGGCGAACAGGCCGCCGCAGAGGACCATCTGGGCCATGATCGACACCACCAGCAACGGCATGACCTGCTCGGAGGTCGACACGAAGCTCGACATCAGCAGGCCGAGCGCGACCGCCGCGAAGCAGGTGAACCAGGTGCCGATGATCAGCTCCGTGGTGGGGGAGCCGAGCAGCACCGCGTCCGTCGGGCCGCTCTTGGCGAACGTCACCAGCAGCACCAGGACGACCGACTGGATCAGGGTGAGCACCCCGAAGATCGTCAGCTTGCCCCACAGGTACGCCGCGGGGGACAGGCCGACGGCCTTCTCCCGTTCGTAGATCGCCCGCTCACCGACCAGCTCGCGGACGCTCGCCGCGGTGCCCATGAACAGGGCGCCGACGATCACGACGACCAGCAGGGTCATCGGTTCGCTGAGCCGGATCGCGGCGCCGGGCGTGGGGAAGGCGAGTCCGTTCTTGCCGGGCACCACCATCGCCAGCAGCGCCAGCGCCACCGGCAGCAGCAGCATGAATGCGGAATAGCCCCGGTCGGCCAGGATCACCTGCAGGTGGCGCCGGGCCAGGGTCGACAACTGCGAGATGATCGACTGCTGGCGCGGCGGCTTCTCCAACGGCTGCAACGCCGGGCGCGGCGCGCGCAGCGGGGCCTCGATCTGCTCGGCCTCGAGCGGGGAGTCGCGGAACCGCTGCTGAGCGCCCTCGGGGTCGCGGGCGACCGCGGTGAAGACATCGGCGTGGTCGCTCATCCCGAAGAACGGCAGCAGCTTGTCCGGCGGACCGAAGTAGGCGACCTTGCCGCCCGGTCCGAGCAGCAGCACCTTGTCGCAGACACCGAGATTGGCGACCGAGTGGGTGATGACCACGACCGTACGGCCGCCGTCGGCCAGGCCGCGCAGGGTCTGCATGACCTGCTTGTCCAGGCCCGGGTCGAGGCCGGACGTCGGTTCGTCGAGGAACAACAGCGACGGCCGGGTGAGCAGCTCGAGGGCCACGGAGGTGCGCTTGCGCTGACCACCGGACAGCTTGTCGACGCGGGTTCCGGCGTGGGCGGTGAGGTCGAGCTCGGCCATCACCTCGTCGACCCGCCGGTTGCGCAGGTGCTTGTCCAGATCGTCCGGGAAGCGCAGCTCGGCGGCGAAGCGAAGGGCCTGGCGGACGGTGAGTTGACGGTGGACCACGTCGTCCTGCGGGACCACGCCGATGCGGTGCCGCAGGTCGTCGAAGTTCTGGTAGAGGTCTCGGCCGTCGTAGTAGACCTCACCCGCGGTGGCCTGCTGGGAGCCGGTCAACGCCTTCAGCAGGGTCGACTTGCCGGCGCCGGAGGGACCGATCACCGCGAGCAGGCTGGACCCCTCGAGCGCGAACGAGATGTCGTCGAGCAGCTTCTTGCCGCTGTCCAACTGGAAGGTGAGGTGGTTGGCGACGAAGTTGACGTCGCCCTCGTCGATGCTGGCGACCAAGCGGCCCTGCAGCACGGTGAACCGGGAGTGGCCGACGGCCAACAGGTCGCCTTCACCCAACCGACCACGGTCGACCCGGCGACCGTTGATGTACGTGCCGTTGCGCGACCCGAGATCGTTGACCTCGAAGCCGCCGGGGATCGGGGACAGGCGAGCGTGCTGCCGGGAGACCAGCAGGTCGTCGACGACGACCTTGTTCTCCAGACCGCGGCCGATGGTGAACGGCGCCGCGGCCTGGCCGGGCTCCTGCACCAGCTGCGGGCGGGAACCGGTGAGTGCGGTGTTGCCGCTGGGCGCCGGCGGGACCTGCTGCATCGACTTCTCGAGTTCGTAGCGGTCGAACACGACACCGGTGTGAGTCGGCACCCGGGGCACCGAGGCGGTGGCCGGAAGTCGGCGCGGCAGGGGGCCGCTGGCCGCTCGTGCGGGAGCCGAACCAGCCGGCTGCGGACGCGAATCCCGTTGCGGCAGTGGACCGCTCGCAGCACGGTTCGTCGGCAGCGGACCGCTGGGCGCACGGTTCGCCGGTAGCGGCTCGCTCGCGGCGCGGTTCGACGGCAACGGGCCGCTGACGGCCGGCTTGGCCGTACGCAGCACCACGCCGAGAGGCACCGCGTCGGTGCCACCGAGCTGGATCCGACCGCCCGGTCCGACCGACGTCGGACCGGTGATCCGTCGCCCGTCGACGAAGGTGCCGTTGGACGAGCCGAGATCGGTGACCTCGACCCGGTCACCCAGTCGGCGCAGTTGGGCGTGACGCCGGGACGCGCCGGCATCGGTGACCATCAGGTCGTTGTCCCGACCCCGACCGATGGTCAACGTCTCGTTGTCCTGGAT
>JASLFY010000021.1 GCA_030150425.1 Yimella sp.
CTCCGCGATCTCGCGGACGTTCTCGTTGAGGTGGGAGGTGAACAGCACCCCCGGCCGGTCACGCATCACCTCGCCGCAGGCGGCGAGCATCCGCTCCCCCGCCGACAGGGAGAAGCGCGGGGTGACGGCGTACCGCAACCGGTCCTTGCCGTGCCAGCGGTCGATGAGATCGACCGATTCGGCGTACGCCCGCTCCGGCGTCGTCAGCAGACCCTCGGGAAGGATCCGGTCGCTGACGACCAGGCCACTGGTGATCCGCAGCCGGCTGGCGTGGGCCTCGGCGAAGAAGACGTCCATCGCGGTGGCGAAGTGGGAACCGAACACCAACGCCGTGGTGGTGCCGGCCTCACGCAGGCCGCGCAGGAAGCCCCGCGCGACCAGACCGGCCTGCTCCGGGTCGGCCATCGTCAGTTCCTCGGGCAACGCGGCCCGGTCGAGCCAGTCGAGCAGCGGCATGCCGAGCGCGCCGATCACCCGCAGCTGCGGGTAGTGCACGTGGGTGTCGACCAACCCGGGCAGCAGGACGCCGCCGGTCAGGTCGACGCACTCCTCGCTCGGGAACTGCCGGGGCAGCTCCGTACGGTCGCCGCGATGGGTGACGACGCCGTCGACGACGCGCAGCGCGATGTCGCCGGAACGCAACGAGGCGCCCTCGAACGGACTGTCCGGGGTGTCCAGGACGGTCGCCAGGTAGATGGTCACCGGTGGACTCCCACGCCGGCGAACATCTCCAACAGTTCTGCCGCGACCGACACAGCGATCACCGCGGGCTCCTTGCCGGGGATCGAGCGGACGCCGATCGGGCAGCGGATCCGCGCGGTCTCCGACGGCGAATGCCCTTGTTCGGCAAGGATTTTCTCGAACCGGCGCCACTTGGAACGCGACCCGATCAGGCCGATCGACGCGAGGTGACCGCAGCGCAACGCGGCGTCGCAGAGTGCGGCGTCCTCGGCGTGGTCGTGGGTCATGATCAGCACGTGGGAGCCGGCCGGGATCTCCCCGAGGGCGAGTTCCGGCACCGGCGCGTGGTGCCGGTGCATCCGCGCGACCGGGTCGGCCCAGTCGAGGGCCGCCTGATCGGGCCGTGAGTCGACGAGGTGCAGGTCGAGGTCGTGCCGGCTGAGCACGTGGGCCAGCTCGACGCCGACGTGTCCCATCCCGAAGATCGCCACCGCGGGCGCCACGGGCAGCGGCTCGAAGAGCACCTCCACCTCGCCGCCGCAGCACTGCACGCCGTGATCCGACTGGGCGTGCTCGCTCAGCGCGAACGACCGCCGGCCGACCGACCGTTCGCCGCGGACGAGCATCTCGCGCGCGGCGCGCAGCGCGGACTCCTCCAGGTTGCCGCCGCCGATCGTGTCGTGGCAGCCGTCGGCGGTGACGATCATCTTCGCGCCGGCCGCGCGGGGCGCATGGCCGCGTACGTCGACCAGGGTCACCATGACCCCCGGCACCCGCTGCTCCCGCAGCCGCCGGATCGCTTCGGTCCAGTGCATCTCAGCGCGCCGATCGGGCGGACTCGAGCGCCCAGTAGACCGCCTCCGGCGTTGCCGGAGAGGCGAGTTCGACGCTGACGCCGGCGGGCCCGAAGGCCGCCGCGGCTTGGCGCAGCGCCTCGCGGACGGAGAACGCGAGCATCAACGGCGGTTCGCCGACCGCCTTCGAGCCGTAGACCACACCGTCCTCGTGGGCGTGGTCCAGCAGCGCGACGTTGAACTCCTGCGGCATCTCGGAGAAGCTCGGCAGCTTGTACGTCGAGGCCGCATGGGTCGCCAGCCGGCCGCGGGACGGCCCGTCGGAGGTGTCCCAGCGCAGGTCCTCCAGAGTCAGCCATCCGGCGCCCTGCACGAACCCGCCCTCGATCTGCCCGATGTCGACCAGCGGCGACAACGAGTCGCCGACGTCGTGGACGATGTCGACCCGCCGGGTCGTGTACGCGCCGGTGAAACCGTCGACCTCGACCTCGGTGGCGGCGACGCCGTACGCGAAGTACTTGAACGGCGAGCCCTGCATGATCGAGGCGTCCCAGTGCAGCCCCTCGGTGCGGTAGTAACCGGCGGCCCACAGCTGCACCCGGTCGAAGTACGCCTTCTTGACCAGCGCCTCCCAGTCCAGGTCGTCGACCGCGTCGGCCTTGACCTTCTCCAGCCGGGTGAGGATCTGCTCGCAGGCGTCCTTGACCGCCCCACCGTTCAGGTCGGCGCCCGAACTCGCAGCCGTCGCAGAGGTGTTCGGCACCTTGTCGGTGCGGGTGGGGGCGAGCCGCACCCGGTCCAGCGGCACCCCGAGGGTGGTCGCCGCGACCTGCAACATCTTGGTATGCAGGCCCTGACCCATCTCGGTGCCGCCGTGGTTGATCAGCACCGACCCGTCCTTGTAGACGTGGACCAACGCCCCCGCCTGGTTGAACGAGGTGAAGTTGACCGAGATGCCGAACTTCACCGGGGTGATCGCCAGCCCGCGCTTGCGATCCGGGTGGGCGGCGTTGAACTCGGCGACCTCGGCCCGACGGCGCTCCAGTTCGCCGCTGCGCTCGACGCCCTCCCAACAGGCGACGATGCGGTCCGGGTGGCGGACCGGCTGTCCGTACGGCGTCTCCTGGCCGTCGACGTAGAAGTTGCGGCGGCGCAGCTCGTGCGGTTCGAGACCGAGCAACGGTGCGACGCGGCCGAGGATGTCCTCGATGACCAGCATTCCCTGCGGCCCGCCGAACCCGCGGAACGCCGTCTGCGAGGTCTTGTGGGTGCGCGCGACGCGGCCGTGGACCCGTACGTTCGGGATCCAGTATGCGTTGTCGACGTGGCAGAGCGCGCGGGCCAGCACCGGTTCGGACAGGTCGAGGCTCCACCCGCCGTCGGCGGTCAGCACCACGTCGAGGGCCTGCAGCAGCCCGTCGGCGGAGAAGCCGACCTTCCACGACGCGTGGAAGCCGTGGCGCTTGCCGGTCATCGTGATGTCCTGGTTGCGGGTCAGCCGCAACCTGACCGGGCGCCCGGTGAGCGTGGCGCCCAGGGCGGCGATCGCGGCGAAACCGTGCGGCTGCATCTCCTTGCCGCCGAACCCGCCACCCATCCGCAGGCACTGCACGGTCACCTCGTGGGCGTCGATGCCGAGCACGTGGCTGACGATGTCCTGCGTCTCGGTGGGGTGTTGGGTCGAGCACTGCACCAAGATCTGGCCGTTCTCGTCGACCAGGGCCAGCGAGGCGTGGGTCTCAAGGTAGAAGTGCTCCTGCCCGGCGAACTCGAAGCTGCCCTCGAACACTCGGTCGGCCCCGGCCAGCCCGGCCGCGACGTCGCCGCGCACCATCCGCGGCTGTGCGCCCTGGAAGCTGTCGGCCGCGATCGCCTCGGTCACGCCGATCAGCGACGGGAGTTCGTCGTACGTCACCTGCACCGCGGCCGCTCCGCGCCGCGCGGCCTCCAGGGTCTCCCCGAGCACCCACGCGACCGCGTGGCCGTGGAACATCACCTCGGTCGGGAACAACGGCTCGTCGTGTTTCACCCCGGCGTCGTTGACCCCGGGCACGTCGTCGGCCGTGAGCACCCGGACGACCCCCGGGACGTCGTACGCCGGGGCGACGTCCATCGACCGGACGGTGCCGTGGGCGATCGTGGCCTGCACCGGGTGGGCGTGCAGCACGCCGAGCGTGCGGCCGACCAGGTCGTCGGTGTAGAGGGCCTGCCCGGTGACGTGCAGCGCCGCCGCCTCGTGGGGGATCTCCTGTCCGACAACGGGATTCGCGGGTCGCTGGGAAAGAACGCTCACTTCGATCCCTCCTGCCGTGCGCCGTGGTCGGCGAACAGCCGACGCAGGCTGGTGCCGAGCATCGCGGCGCGGTAACGCGCGCTCGCGCGGTGGTCGTCCAGCGGGGTTCCCTCCCCGGCCAACACGGCGGCCGCGGCGTCGACGGTCTCCTGGGCCCACGGCCTCCCCTCCAGCGCGGCCTCGGTCGCGTACGCCCGGATCGGCGTCGCGGCGACGCCGCCGAGTCCGATCCGCGCGCGTCGGACGACCCCGTCGGTCACCTCCAGTGACAGCGCGACGGCGACGCTACTGATGTCGTCGAAGCGGCGCTTGGCGATCTTGTGGAACTCGGTCAGCGCCCCGTCGGCCGGCCGCGGGAGGCGTACGGCGCGGATCAGTTCGCCGGGCGCACGCACCGACTGCCGATAGCCGGTGAAGTAATCGGCCAGCGGGACGACCCGCTCGCCGTCGGCCGAGGCGAGCACCAGCTGCGCCTCGAGGGCGAGCAGCACCGGCGGGGTGTCGCCGATCGGCGATCCGGTGCCGAGGTTGCCGCCGAACGTCGCCCCGTTGCGGATCAGTCGGGAGGCGAACTGCGGGAACAGCTTGTCCAGCAACGGAACTCGACCGTCGAGCAGCCGCTCGACCTCACTGAGGGTGAGCGCCGCACCGATCTCGATCCGGTCGTCGTCGACGGCGAAGGTGCGCAGCTCGGGCAGCCGGTCGATCGCAATCACCCGCTCGGCCCGAACCCCCTTGATGTTGACGTCGACGCCCCAGTCGGTGGAACCGGCGACCACGGTCGCGGCCGGGTCGGCAGCCAGCAGCTGTACTGCTTCGGCCAGGTCAGCCGGACGTCGGTAGCCGTCGACCGCGGTGGTCGCGGGTCGCGGCGCGGCGGTCGCGCAGCGGGCGACCCGGTCGTCGTCAGCGGGTGAGGGGACAGCCCCGAGTTCGTACGCCGCGTCCCGGATCGGGCGGTAGCCGGTGCACCGGCACAGGTTGCCGGACAGGGCGTGCAGATCGAAGCCGTTCGGGCCGTGTTCGGCGTCGTGCGCCGGGCCTGACCCCTCACTCGGAGCCCGGCCCGGGCGGTAGAACTCCGCCGCCATCGAGCAGACGAATCCCGGTGTGCAGTAACCGCATTGGGATCCGCCGCGGGCCGCCATCGCGCGCTGCACGGGGTGCAGGTCGCCAGGTGTTCCGAGCCCCTCGGCGGTGACGACCTCTTGGCCGTCCAGGCTCAGCGCCGGGATCAGGCAGGCGTTGAGCGCGGTCCACCGCGAGCCGTCACCGTCGGGTCGCAGCACCATCACCGAGCAGGCGCCGCACTCCCCCTCCGCGCAGCCCTCCTTGGCGCCGGTGCAACCGGCGGCGCGGATCAGATCGAGGGCCGTCATGGCCGGATCGATCCCGGCCAACGACTGCGTACGCCCGTTGAGCGTCAGTTCGGGTCGACTGCTCATCGCGTCCCTTCCACCGCGGGCATGGTTGGGGATTCGCCGCGCACCCCGGTTGTCCATGCGAACGACGCGCGCTTCCGGTCAGCCTAGGCCGACTCGGTCGCCCAGGGAAGGATTCCCGACCACGCGGAGGCCAGGTTCAGAGGAACCGGCGGCCGAGCCCGACGTGGCGGTTGACGTCCTTGTAGAGCAGGTAGCGGAAGCGCCCCGGACCGCCGGAGTAGCAGGCCTGCGGGCAGAACGCGCGCAGCCACATGAAGTCGCCCTCCTGCACCTCCACCCAGTCCTTGTTGAGCAGGTAGACCGCCTTGCCCTCCAGGACGTACAGCCCGTGTTCCATCACGTGGGTCTCCGGGAACGGGATGACCCCGCCGGGCTCGAAGTTGACGATGTTGACGTGCATGTCGTGGCGCACGTCGGTGGGGTCGACGAACCGCTGGGTTGTCCAGCGCCTGTCGGTGCCGGGCATCTCGCCGCCGGGAACGTCGTCCTCGTGGGTGACGAACGGCGCCGGGATCTCGATGCCGTCGACGACCTCGTACGCCTTGCGGATCCAGTGGAAGGTGGCGGTCGCAGCGCTGTCGTTGCGCAGCGTCCACTCACACTTCGGCGGCAGGAAGACGTAGCTGCCCGGTCGCAGTTCGCGCGCCTCGCCCTGCAGGGTCAGGGACAGCGACCCGTCGACGACGAACAGCACTCCCTCCGCCGCCGGGTCCAGCTCGGGCCGGTCCGATCCACCGCCCGGTGACACCTCGACGATGTACTGCGCGAAGGTCTCGGCGAAGCCGGACAACGGCCGCGCGATGACCCACAGCCGGGTCGCGTCCCAGAACGGCAGGTTGCTGGTGACGATGTCGCGCATCGTCCCGCGCGGCAGCACCGCGTACGCCTCGGTGAAGACAGCCCGGTCCGTGGTCAGGTCGGTCTGGTCGGGCAGTCCGCCGCGCGGCACGTAGTAGCTGTTCATTCGCAGTTCCTTCGCATTCGGACGGGTATGACCGAAACTATCCGTCGGACCGCGACCTGCGCGGCCGACGAGGGGGATTCGTGATGCGGGACTGGCGCCGATGGCTGCCGTACGCGGTGTCGGGCTTGGTGCTGCTGGCCACCGCCCTGCCGCTGGTCGACTCGACGGCTGGCGTACGCCAACTGCGCTGGACGGTGCTGCAGGCGCTGCCGTTCATGACGGTGTTCGCCGCGGTGGTCGCGCTGGCGATCGCGGGCCTGCTGCGCCACCGGGTCGCCGTCGGGCTCAGCGCACTCGCCGTCGTCCTGGCCGCGCTGCCGATGTGGCAGTGGCGCTCGGCCGCCGACTGCGCCGGCCCGCGAATGTCGCTGCTGTCGTTCAACGCCTACGTCTCCACGGCCTCGGTGGACTCCCTCAGCGACGCAGTGATCGCGCACGACGTCGACACGGTGGTGCTCGTCGAGGCGAACGAGGACTTCGTCCAGCGGTTCCGGAAAACCCCTGGCGGACAACGGTTCTCCCGCCGTACCACGGGGACCTCCACCGAACCGTCGACCGGCGGGACGATCCTGTCCCGCTTCCCGCTGCGGCAGATCGACGCCGCCGACCCCCACGGGGCGCGCCTCCGCTTCGACCAGCCCGCCGCGCAAGTGACCGTCGGCGGACAAACTGTGGCGGTTCAGGCAGTACACCCGTTCCCGCCGACCGATGGGAAGGCCGACGCCTGGCGGCGGACACTCGCCGGGCTGGGCGACTGGCAGCGGTCGCAGCGCGCCCCGGTCGTGCTGGCCGGCGACTTCAACGGTTCGTGGGGGCACCCCGGCTTCCGCGACGCCGTCGGCGGCCTGCGGTCAGCCGGGCCGTCGACCCTGGGGTTCGAGACCCCGACCTGGCCGAATGCCTCGAAGGTGCCGCCCTTCGAGCCGCTGGACCACATCATGGTGCGCGGACTCGGCAGCTCGGGCGCGGCGGTAGTGACGGTCCGCGGGTCCGACCATCGCGCGGTGGTCAGTGAGCTGCACCTCTGCAGCTGAGTCACCACCTGTCTCGGGCGATCCGCTCACCGAGGGCCTCGAGCAGTCGCTCGCCGTCGGTCAACGCCTGCTGCAGATCGGTCGCCACCGACAGCAGGTCGTACGCCGCCACAACGCCGAGCCGCCCCAGACCGTCGGCGTCGAGGTCGCACACCCCGGCGACGGCAACGGCCGGGATGCCCTGTGCGGCAGCAAGTTCGACGACCGCGGCAGGGGCCTTGCCGTGCAGGGTCTGCCGGTCGAGCGCACCCTCGCCGGTGATCACCAGGTCGGCGCCGGTCAGGGCGGCGGGGAGGTCGACCAGGTCGAACACCAGTTGGGCGCCGGGCTGCAGCGTGGCACCCAGCAGCGCGATCGCGCCGAACCCGACCCCGCCCGCGGCGCCGGCACCGGCGGCCTCGCGGTGGTCGGCCCCGACAGTCGCGGCGACGACGTCGGCCCAGTGCGTGAGCGCCGCGTCCAGCCGGCGTACGTCGTCCGGAGTCGCACCCTTCTGCGGGCCGTAGACCGCGGCGGCGCCGTACGGCCCGGTCAGCGGGTTGTCGACGTCGCAGGCCACCAGCAGTTCGGCGTCGGCGAGCGCGGGGTGCAGTCCGGACAGATCGAGCGACCGCACGTCCGCGAGCGCCGCGCCTCCGTCGGCGACACCGTCGAAGCGGGCACCGAGGGCGGCCACCATCCCCGCTCCGCCATCGGTCGACGCGCTGCCGCCGATGCCGATCACGATGCGCCGGCAGCCGGCGTCCAGCGCGGCGGCGATGACCTCGCCGAGTCCGCGGCTCGAGGCGTGCAGCGGGTCGCGGTGGTCGCCGAGCATCGCCAGCCCGCCCACCTCGGC
>JASLFY010000083.1 GCA_030150425.1 Yimella sp.
CACCCACCTCGGACACGCGTGCCTGCTCGTCGAGTATCCCGACACCCGGATCCTGCTCGATCCGGGCAATCTGAGCTCGTTCGACGAGGTCGGCGGGGTCGACGCGATCCTGGTCACCCACCAGCACCCCGACCACCTCGACACCGAGAAGCTCGCGGCGTTGCTGGAGCGCAACCCCGGCGCGGTGCTGCGCACCGACCCGCAGAGTGCGGACCTGTTGCAGAAGCAAGGCATCGAGGTCGAGGCCAACGCGGCCGGGCAGTCGTTCACCGTGGGCTCGGTGACCGTGACCCCGGTCGGCGGTCAGCACGCCGAGATCCACCCGTACATCCCGCGCATCGCCAACGTCGGGCTGCTGCTGAGCGCGGACGGTCACCCGTCGCTGTTCCACCCCGGCGACGCGCTCGAGGGCCAGCCGCTGGAGAACGTCGACCTGCTCGCGGTCCCGGTCAACGCCCCGTGGGCGGCGGTCAAGGAGACGATCGCGTTCGTCCGGCGCATCGCCCCGGCGGCGGTCATCCCGATCCATGACGCCCTGCTCAGTGACCTCGGTCGGGCGGGGTACCTGAACCACATCGGCAGCTTCGGGTTGGACGGCGGAGTGCCGGTGCGCGACCTGCGTGGCGCGGGCGCGGTGGAGCTCCGATCTGACAACTGAGCTTAGCCTCGCCTAATATCGGCGCGTGCCCGAGATCAAGGTCAAGAAGAAGTGCTGCAAGAGCACGCCGCGCTGCAAGAAGTGCCCGGTCGTGCTGCACCGCCTGACCATGCTCGGCCACGCCGAGAAGACCGGCGGACGAACGTACGAGCTCTACTCCAAGCCGCCCAAGAAGGTGGCCAAGGCGGTGCGCGCCCGCTGACCGGTGGCCGGTTAGCCTGACCGCATGACTCTTCGCGTCACGCCGTGCACCGACCGCACCGAATGGGACGACCTGGTGAACCGCTCCGGCGGACACCCGCTGCAGCTGTGGGGCTGGGGCGAGCTCAAGTCCCGTTACGACTGGACCGCACAGCGGTTGATCGTGCACAACGGCACCGAGACGATCGGTTCGGCGCAGGTGCTCTTCCGTTCGCTGCCGCAGCCGTTCCGGTCGTTGGCGTACATCCCGCGCGGCCCGCAGGTCGGCAGCGACGACGACCGCGTGGTGGTGCTCGAGGCGATCGCCGAACACCTCAAGAAGACCAGCAAGGCGATCGGGCTGACAGTCGAACCCGACTGGGAGACACCGGATTCGCCGATCAAGAAGGGCGAGCAGGCTGACCCGTCGGCGACCGCTCCGTGGCTCGACGCGATCACCCGCGCCGGCTTCGTCCGCAGCAGCAACACGGGCCTGATCCCCTCGACGCTGATCGTCGACTGCAGCCTCGACGACGACGCGCTGATGAAGGGCTTCGGCTCCAGCGCCCGGCAGAACGTCCGCAAGTCGTTCAAGGCCGAGAACGTGCGCTTCGGCCTGGTCACCTCCGACGCCGACCTGCAGCAGGTGCTCGACATCAACCACGAGACCGCCCGCCGGGCCGGCTTCGCGGTCCACAGCGACGACTACCACCGCGCGATCCGCGACGAGCTGGGCGAGCGCTCGCAGCTGATCGCGGCGTACGAGGGCGACCGGGTCGTCGCGTTCGTCTGGCTGGTCGTGTCCGACACCACCGCCTTCGAGCTGTACGGCGGGGTCGACGAGCGCGGGATGAAGCTGCGACTGAACTACGGCCTGAAGTTCTGGGCGATGCAGCACGTTCGCGAGCAGGGCGTGTCCCGCTACGACTTCAACGGGCTGCTGAACGACGGCATCAGCGACTTCAAGCGCCAGTTCGCCAAGCACGAGAACCTGCTGATCGGCACGTACGACCGGCAGTTGTCACCGCTGTTCCCGGTGTTCTCCCGCGCCCTGCCGACCGTACGCAAGGTGGTCAAGACCACCGTGCCGCAGGCGAAGGCCGCCGTTCGGGATCCGAAGGCGGCCGTCGCCGGTGTCCGTCAGGCCGTCGCGAAGCGTCGCGCGGCGACCACGGACGGGTCAGGCGCGAACTAACGGTTCGCGGCCGACCAAGCCGCACCCACGATGCCGGCGGCGTTCTCCAACTTCGCGGGCACGATCGGGGCGCGCAGGTCCAGCAGCGGCAGGAACTTGTCCGCCTTCTTGGACACGCCGCCGCCGACCACGATCAGGTCGGGGGAGAACAGCGCCTCGACGTGGCTGTAGTACGTCTGCAGTCGCTTGGCCCACTTCTCCCAAGAGAGGTCCTTGGCTTCGCGGACGCTGTCCGCGGCGGGCGACTCGGCGTCGTGGCCGTCGATCTCCAGGTGGCCGAGCTCGGTGTTCGGCACCAGGACGCCGTGGTTGAGCAGCGCCGAGCCGATGCCGGTGCCCAGGGTCGAGACGAGGACCAGGCCGTCCTGGCCCTTCGCCGCGCCGTACTGCAGTTCGCCCACGCCGGCGGCATCGGCGTCGTTCAACACCAGGACGTCGCGCTTGAGCTCCTTGGTCAGCAGCTTCTCGACGTCGGTGTCGATCCACGACTTGTCGATGTTCGCCGCGGACCGCGCGACGCCGTGGGTGACGACGGCGGGCAGCGTGATGCCGACCGAGGCGTCACCGATCTGGTCGGCGAAGTGGTCGACGATCTGCGCGATGACCTCGGCGACGTTCTCCGGCGTGGACTTCTCCGGCGTCGGGATCCGCAGCCGGTCGGCGGCGAACTCGCCGGTGGACAGGTCGACCGGGGCGCCCTTGATGCCGGAACCGCCGACGTCGATGCCCAACGGGTGGGTGGTGGCCATGAATGCTCCTTCGATGGGTTGATCGGGCAGGTCAGGGGAGGGTCAGGATCTCGGGGCCGCTGTCGGTGATCAGCACGGTGTGTTCGAACTGAGCGCACCACGAACCGTCGACGGTGGTCACCGTCCACCCGTCGTCCCACAGCTGGGTGTCGCCGGAACCGAGGGTGATCATCGGCTCGACGGTGAACGTCATGCCCGGCTCGATGACGTCGCCGTACGCGGGTGCCGCGTCGTAGTGCGGAATGACCAGCCCGGAGTGGAACGAGCTGCCGATGCCGTGGCCGGTGTAGTCGTGGACGACGCCGTAACCGAACCGGGCGGCGTACTTCTAGATCACCCGGCCGATGATGTTCACCTGACGGCCGGGCAGGGCGGCCTTGATGCCGCGCATCATCGCCTCGTGGGTCCGCTCGGTCAGCTCCTTCACCTCCGGCGCGACCTCGCCGACGAAGAAGGTGCCGCAGTTGTCGCCGTGGACCCCGTCGACGTACGCCGTCACGTCGAGCTTGACCAGGTCACCGTCCTGCAGCGGGGTGTCGTCCGGGATGCCGTGGCAGACGACCTCGTTGACGCTGGTGCACAACGCCTTCGGGAACCCGCGGTAGCCGAGCGTCGAGGGGTAGGCGTGGTGGTCGAGCAGGAACTCGTGGGCCACCCGGTCCAGTTCGTCGGTGGTGACGCCGGGCCTGACGGCGGCACCTGCCGCCTGCAACGCCTGCGCGCCGAGCCGGCCCGCGATCCGCATCTTCTCGATCGTCTCGGCGTCCTTCACCTCGCTGCCTTCGTACGGCCGGGGTTCGGGGCGGTCGACGTACTCGGGGCGGGCGATCGACGCGGGAACGGGTCGTCGAGGGCTGACCTTTCCGGGAACCATCGGGGCGCGTTGCGACATAGGGTTCAGCCTAAGGGCGACCCCGCCCGCGACTGTCAACCGACGAACTGCGGAAAGCGAAGGAGCGACGAATGTCCTACTGGTTCAACGTCAACACCGGACAGGTCGAGCAGGACGGTTCGACCGAGGCGAAGGACCACCTGATGGGTCCGTACGCCTCCGAGGAGGAGGCCCGCGGCGCCTTGGCGAAGGCCAAGGAGAACACCGAGCGCTGGGACGCCGAGGACAAGGAGTGGGAGGAGGGCTAACCCCTCTTCAGCAGTGGCCGGCCGGCGAGGGCGAGCAGGAACGAGCTCGCGCCGGCCGCCACGGAGACGTAGTAGCCGGCCGACGGGTGCAGCGCCTCGATCACCCAACCGGCCAGACCGGAGCCGGCCGCGATGCCGATGAGCAGCCCGGTCAGCACCACACTCATCGCCTCGGTCGCCTGCGACGCGGGCGCCAGCCGTTGGGCCAACTGCATCGCGACGATCAGGGTCGGGGCGGTGGCGGCGCCGGCCAGCAGCAGGACCGCTCCGAGCGGCACCAGCCGGTGGGTGAGCAGGATCGGCGCCTCCAACAGGAACATCCCCGCGGTGCAGATCGCCAACGCCGTCGGTAGTGACCGGCGCGGGGCGCGGGTGCCGAACAGCAGTCCGGCCGTGGCCGATCCGATCGCGAACAGCGCGATGATCAGGCCCGCCGCGGACGCCCGTCCGAGGTCCTTCGCGACCGCGACGGTGGTCACCTCGTTGGCCCCGAAGATGCAGCCGGTCATGAACAGGATCAGCGACAGCAGCACGATCCCCGGGATGCGTACGGCCGGCTTCGTCGCGCGGTGCCCGGTCGGGTCGACCGGCGGTTCCGTGCTCCGTTCGGCCAGGAACAGCAACGTCCCGCCGCAGTAGAGCAGGCAGGCGACCAGCAGCCCCGCCTCCGGGAACCACGCGGTCGCCAACAGCACCGCGAGCGCCGGTCCGAGTACGAACGACAGCTCGTCGGTGACCTGCTCCAACGACATCGCCGAGTGGACCGATCCTGGCCGATCGCGCAACAGGTAGGTCCAGCGGGAGCGGCTCAGCGTGCCGATGCCGGGCACGGTCGAGGCCAGCGCGTAGCCGACGAACAGGAACCAGTGCGGTGCGTGCGTGGCGGAGGCGACCAGCAGCACCGCGACCCAGGCCGTCGACCACGCGAGCAGCGGCAGCACCACCACGCGCTGACCGTGCCGGTCGATCAACCGGCCACTGACCACGGCCGTGAGGGCGTACGCGACCAGGCCGCCGGCGGACACCGCACCGGCGACCGCGAACGAGCCCGTACGCAGCGCCACCATGGTCACCAGGGCGATGCCGTACATCGCATTTCCGAGCTTGCCGATGACCGATCCGCCGAGGAAGAGACGGGCGGCGGGATCGCGCAGCAGGGGCGCGTACGTGGACAGCACGGACCCATCCCACCACCGCTCGACGAATTGGGGCACGCCTGGGGGCCGGAGTAGATTGAGAGGCGATGAGTACGACGACTCCCGCCATCGCGGTGACCCAAGCAGGCAATTCCTTCGAGCAGACGACCATCGAGCGTCGCGACCTGCGCGACGACGACATCCGGATCGACATCAAGTTCGCCGGCATCTGCCACAGCGACATCCACACCGTCCGTCAGGAGTGGGGCGGCATCGAGTTCCCGATCGTTCCGGGCCACGAGATCGCCGGTGTGGTGGCCGAGGTCGGCTCGGCCGTGACCAAGTTCAAGGTCGGCGACCACGTCGGCGTCGGCTGCATGGTCGACTCCTGTGGTGAGTGCGAGAACTGCAAGAACGGTGAGGAGCAGTTCTGCTCCAAGCCGGCCGTCTTCACCTACAACTCGACCAACTACGACGGCGAGCGCGCGCAGGGTGGCTACGCCCAGCAGATCGTCGTCACCGAACGCTTCGCGTGCCGGATCCCGGACGAACTCGCGCTCGACGTCGCCGCGCCGCTGCTGTGCGCCGGCATCACGACGTACGCTCCGTTGAAGCGCTGGGGCGTCGGCCCGGGCAAGAAGGTCGGCGTCGTCGGCGTCGGTGGCCTCGGCCACCTCGGCGTCAAGATCGCCGCCGCCATGGGTGCGGAGGTCGTGGGTCTGTCGCGCACCATGGACAAGGCCTCCGACTCCAAGGCGCTCGGTGCGTCCGCCCACCTCGCGACCAGTGACCCGGCCACCTTCGCCGACAACAAGGGCACCTTCGACGTCATCCTGAACACGGTCAGCGCAGACCTGCCGATGGACGACTACATGAACCTGCTCAAGCCGTTCGGCGTGATGTGCAGCGTCGGCCTGCCGAACGGTGACTACGTCATCCCGCCGCGCGCGGTGATCGGTCGCAGCAAGGTGCTGACCGGTTCGATGATCGGTGGCATCCCGGAGACCCAGGAGATGCTCGACTTCTGCGCCGAGCACGGCATCGGCGCCACGATCGAGACGATCTCGGCCGACCAGGTCGACGAGGCCTACGACAAGGTCGTCGCCGGCGACGTGCGCTACCGCTACGTGATCGACACCTCGACGATCCAGCCGGCCAAGTGACGGACGGATCCACTCCTGCGACGGTGGCCCGGCGGATTCCGCTGGGCCACCCGTCTGTCCGATGAACAGCGCCACGGGGGAGTCCTTCTCGCTGCGCCGCCTGGCGGTGCCGGCGTACGGCCCGTCGTTGCTGTTCGGCCTCGGCGAGGGTGCCGCACTGCCGGTGATCGTGTTGACCGCGCGACACCTCGGCGCGAGCGTGCCGACCGCGGCGCTGATCGTCATGCTGATCGACGTCGCCTCGCTGATCTGCAACGTGCCGGCGTCGGTGATCACCGCCCGATTCGGTGAGCGGTGGTCGATCGTCGGCGCCGCCGGCGTCGCCGGGCTGTCCGCACTCATCTGCTGGGCCGCCACGGCGCTGTGGATGCTGGTGGCCGGCGTCCTGCTGATGGGCGCCGCCGCGTCGGTGTTCATGCTCGCCCGACAGAGCTACCTGACCGAGGCGGTCCCCGCCGCCTTCCGCGCCCGGGCGTTGAGCACGCTCGGGGGAGTGATGCGCATCGGCGTCTTCGTGGGTCCGTTCCTCGGCGCCGCGGCGATCGGGGTCGGTGGCCTGCGGGCGTCGTACCTCGTCTACCTGGCGGCCGTGCTGATCGCCGGCGTGATCGCCGCGACCCTGCCCGATCTGCCGGCCACCGCGAAGGTTCGGGCGGCCGGTCCGGTGACGGTGCGTCAGGTGCTGGTCGAGCACCGCCGTACGTTCCTCACCGTCGGTCTCGGCATCCTGCTGGTGGCCGCGGTGCGCTCCAGCCGGCAGGCCGTGATCCCGCTCTGGGCCGAACACCTCGGGCTGTCGGCGCAGGCCGCGTCGCTGGTCTACGGCATCGCGGGCGGCGTCGACATGCTGGTCTTCTACCCGTCCGGCAAGGTGATGGACGTCTACGGCCGCCGCTGGGTGACCGTGCCGTCGATGCTGGTGATGGCCGCGAGCCTTCTGGCGATGCCGCTCACCCACACGACGCTGACCTTCGCGCTGGTCAGCTGCGTCCTCGGCTTCGGCAACGGCATCGGGGCCGGGATGGTGATGACCCTCGGCGCCGACTACTCGCCCGACGTCGGCCGCGCCCAGTTCCTCGGGATCTGGCGCGAGTTGTCCGACCTGGGTGCGGTGAGCGGGCCGGCGCTGCTGTCCGCGGTCACCGCCGCGATCTCGCTCGGCCCGGCGATCGCCGCCACCGGTGGCGTCGGACTGGTCGCCGCCGGGGTGCTCTACCGGGCCGTGCCGCGCAAGGCGTAGCCCGCAGGCGTCAGTCGGCGAACGAGGTCGACTCGTCGGGGAAGGTGCCCCCGGCGACGTCGGCCCGGTAGTCCTGCGCCGCCTGCAGCAACACGTCGTGCAGGTTCGCGTAGCGCTTGACGAAGCGTGGTGCCTTGCCGGTGCGCAGGCCGGCCATGTCCTGCCAGACGAGGACCTGCCCGTCGCAGTCCGGGCCGGCGCCGATGCCGATCGTCGGCACCGACAGGGCCTTGGTGACGGCCGCGGCGACCGGTGCCGGCACCATCTCCATCAGGACCGCGAAGGCACCCGCCTCCTGCAGCTCCTTGGCCTCGGCGATCATCCGCTCCGCGCCGTCGCCACGGCCCTGCACCCGGTAGCCGCCCAGGTTGTGCTCGCTCTGCGGGGTGAAGCCGATGTGGGCGATGACCGGGATTCCGGCGTCCGTGATCGCCTTGATGGTCGGCGCCATCGCCGCGCCGCCTTCGATCTTCACGCCGTGGGCGCGCCCCTCCTTCATCAGTCGGACCGCCGCGTCGAAGCCCTGCTGGACACTGCCGCCGTACGTGCCGAACAGCATGTCGGCGATGACCAGGGAGTGGGTCGCGGCGCAGCTGACCGCGCGCACCAGCGGGATGAACTCCTCGAGGGTGACCGGCAGCGTCGTGTCGTAGCCGAAGACGTTGTTGCCCGCGGAGTCGCCCACCAGCAGCACCTCGATGCCGGCCTCGTCGAAGATCGCCGCGGTGTACTGGTCGTACGCGGTCAGCATCGAGAAGCGTTCGCCGCGCTGCTTCATCTGCTGCAGATGAATCGTGCGGATCCGGCGTCGCGGGGCGGCCGGTGCGGTCGAGGGGGAGGATGCGCTGCCGTACGGCGCGGGCTCTTCGCTCATGGATTCAAGGCTAGCGCTCAGGAGATTCCCACCCGCGCGGGCGGGCAACGTAAAGAAACCTTAAAGAAACCTTGGGATCAGCAAAGTTTTTGCTGGCAATCCGGCCAGAATCCTCGGGCCGGGCCACCCCCGTCACCCGGCGGATCTCCTTGGAGGAACAGTGAATCGACGCATTGTGGGCGCCGCCGTCGGCGTCACAGCGGCGGCCATGACATTCGCATCGACGAGTGCCGTTGCCGCACCCCCCGCCAACCCGGACCAGGCCGCCACCGTGGCCCGTGCCGACGCGGCTCGACCGGACAACCTGCCCAACCCGCGGGCGGAAGCCCAGGCGCAGTTGCGCCAGGACGCGGTCACCCAGTTGCTGCAGGGCAAGGCTCAGACCAAGACGATCAACGGCAAGCGCGTGATCGAGGTCCAGGGCAAGGAAGCCGGCAGCAAGAAGTCCAAGGGCAACAAGGGCTCGAAGGGCAAGAAGGGCAAGTACGTCGAGTACGACGTGAACCAGAAGGCGTCGATCTTCACCGTCCTGGTCCAGTTCGGCGACCAGACGAAGAGCCCGCAGGGCGGCACCGCCGGCCCGAGCGCCGGCCAGATCGCCCAGCCGGACCGCACCAAGGACAACTCCACCTACTGGGAGCCGAAGTTCGACCGGCAGCACTACCTGGACATGATGTTCGGCGACGGTGAGTCGTTCAAGAACTTCTACAAGGCGCAGTCGCAGGGTCGCTTCGACGTCGAGGGCGACGTCAGCGACTGGGTGACCGTTCCCTACAACGAGGCGCGTTACGGCCACAACCCGGTGGCCGGTGACGGCACCACCGAGGCCGGCGGTTATTGGAACTTCATCCAGGACTCGGTGAACTCCTGGTACACCGCGCAGAAGAAGGCCGGTAAGACCGACGCCGAGATCAAGCAGTACCTCGCGCAGTTCGACCAGTGGGACCGTTACGACTACGACGGCGACGGCAACTTCAACGAGCCCGACGGCTACATCGACCACTTCCAGGCGATCCACGCCGGTGAGGGTGAGGAGGCCGGCGGCGGCGACCAGGGTGCCGACGCGATCTGGTCGCACCGCTGGGCTGTTCAGGCCGGCTACGGCACGACCGGCCCGTCGGACAACAAGTCGGGTGGCGCGCAGATCGGCACCACCGGCATCTGGGTCGGCGACTACACCACCGAACCCGAGAACGGCGGCCTCGGCGTGTTCTCGCACGAGTTCGGTCACGACCTCGGCCTGCCCGACCTGTACGACACCACGAACCGGTCGACCAACAGCACCGGCTACTGGACGCTGATGAGCGGTGGTTCCTGGTTGAACCACGGCAAGGATTCGATCGGCACGACCCCGGGCTACATGGGCGCCTGGGAGAAGACCCAGCTGGGCTGGGCCGACGTGAAGACCGTTGCGTACGGCTCGAAGTCGACCCAGGTTGTCTCGACCGGCCCTGCCGACGCCGACTCGGCAAAGCTGCCGCAGGCGGTGGCGATCACGCTGCCGGACAAGACGGTCAAGACCGACTACAACACCCCGAAGACCGGCAGCCAGGAGTGGTGGAGCGGCCGCGGTGACAACCTCACCACCTCGCTCACCCGCGACCTCGATCTGACCGGCAAGACGTCGGCCTCGGTCTCCGCGGCGCTGGCGTACGACATCGAGCAGGACTACGACTTCCTCTACGCCCAGGTCTCCACCGACGGTGGCTCCACCTGGACCGACGTCGCGGCGCCGAGGACCGGCACGAACATGACTTGGTCGACCGCGTCGTACGACCTGTCGGCGTACGCCGGTCAGAAGATCAAGTTCCGTTGGCTGTACGTCACCGACGGTGGCGTCAACCAGGGCGGTGCCTTCCTGGACGACATCGCGACCACGATCGACGGTGTGGTCACCTCCGACGGCGCCGAGTCGGCGACCTCGGACTGGACCGCGAACGGGTTCACCCGGATGAACGGTTCGACCAGCAAGCAGGTCCCGCAGTACTACCTCGCCGAGTACCGCCGCTACGCCGGTTATGACGCCACGCTGAAGACCGGTCCGTACAACTTCGGCTTCGGTGGCACGGCGCGACCTGACTGGGTGGAGCACTTCCCCTACCAGGACGGTCTGCTGGTCACCTACGTCAACGGTGAGTTCGAGGACAACAACACCTACCTGCACCCCGGTGGCGGTCTGGTGTTGCCGGTCGACGCCCACCCGGCGGCGCTGAAGTGGGCCGACGGCACGCTGATGTCGAACCGGATCCAGCCGTTCGACGCGACCTTCGGCACGCAGCCGACCGACGCCTTCACGCTGCACAAGGCGGGTGCGGCGACGAAGGTGCAGTCCCAGAAGGCGGTGAACGTGTTCGACGACAGCGACGTCAACGCGTACTACACCACCACCAACCAGTACGGCTCGACGAAGGTCGCCGGTTCCGGCACCCGCGTCACCGTGCTGAACCAGCGCAGCGACGCGATGACGCTGAAGATCCAGTTCACCAAGTGATCTGATCGGATCCGATCGCAGCAAGGAGTGGACCCCGAGCGAATTCGCCCGGGGTCCACTCATGTCCGCGACCCGTACGACAAGATGGGGCCCATGGATCGGCAACAGGAATTCGTGCTGCGCACCATCGAGGAACGCGACATCCGCTTCATCCGGGTCTGGTTCACCGACGTGCTCGGCACCCTCAAGTCGGTGGCGGTCGCGCCGGCCGAGCTGGAGGGTGCGTTCGCGGAGGGGATCGGCTTCGACGGGAGCTCGATCGAGGGCCTGGCACGGGTC
>JASLFY010000413.1 GCA_030150425.1 Yimella sp.
TCCCGTGCCGCGGCCCGGGCAACGCGCCGAGCCCGGCCAGCAGCACTGCGTACGGTCCGGCGCCGGTTCCGGCGGCCACGCGGGCGGCGATGGTGGAGGTCGCCAGCTCGTGGTCGGCCAGGCAGACCAGCGCGGCCCGTACGACGTCGACGTACGGCGTGCCGAGGCGGTCCGCGAGTCGTTCGGCGACCGGCCGATCCGTGGGCACAGCGTCCTCGTCCGACGGGCCGAGGGCGGTGAGCGCGGCGTTGATCGCGCGGACTCCGGCGGTCGGCAGGTCCGCGACCGGGTCCAGCGCCGACAGGGTCGCGACGGCGACCCGGATCCGCGCTGCCGGTGACGCGCCCGGCGCCTCGACGGACGCGGCCACACGTCCGGCCGTCCCGTCGACCGAACCGGCCCGCCAGTCGAGTTCCCCTGACTCCCAGAGGAGTTCGGCGACCGACTCGTACGACCCACCCACCAGTTCGGTGATGTCCCGACCGCGGTACGCCAGTCGACCGTCGGGGTCGAGGCGGCTGATCGCCGTGTCGACGCCGACCTCGAAGATGCCGTCGCGGGACCGCCGTCGGGTGTCGCGCAAAGCGACGACATCGGCCCGGTGGAAGCTCGACCCGTCGTGGCGCGACGATGCGTCGGCGCGGTGCAGCAGGCCACGGCTCACGTAGGCGTAGATCGTCTCCGGTCGTACGCCGAGCAGCGCCGCGGCCTGTGCAGTGCTGACGAGGTCGTCGGACATGCAGCGGACGCTACTCGGGTGGGCCTGTGGAGAACTTTCCGGGCGGTCGGCCGATCGGTGGCACGGTGACCCCATGAGCGAGCTGACCGACGACCACCCCGATGCCCACCCGGCCGCCCCGCCGGAGCTGCCCGGCTACACGGCCGTCCGCAGGATCGGCGCCGGTGCGGGCAGCGGCGAGGGGTCGCAGGTGTGGCTGGTCCGCCGCGACGACGGCCAACGCCTTGCCGCGAAACTCGTCGACCAGGCGGTTCCCGCCACCGAACAACAACTGTTGCAACGGCTCGACCACGACCACGTCCTGCGGCTGCACGACGTCGTCGCCGACACCCGGTCAGGCCGGATCGCGTTGATCACCGACCTCGCCGAGGGTGGCTCGTTGGCCGAGTGCCTCGCTGCTCGCGGGCGGCTCACTCCCGGGGAACTGGTGACGGTGCTGAGCCCGGTGGCCCGGGCGCTGCACGACCTGCACGCGATGGGCGTCGTCCACTGCGACCTCTCGCCGAGCAACATCCTGCTCACCGGCGCCGGGAAGCCGTTGATCGCCGATCTCGGCGTGAGCCGGGTCGTCGGCCACGACCACGACCTGTGGGTGACCGAACGATGGGCCGCTCCGGAGGTGCTCGCGCAGCAGGAGGTGGGGCCGGCCGCCGACGTCCACGCGCTCGGCGCGATCGCGTGGGCGGCGCTCGCCGGAACCGCGCCACCGGCGCCGCACGCCCGTCCCGAACTCGCCGAGCTCGCACCGCACGCCCCGGCGCGGTTGCTCGACCTGGTCGACGACGCGATGGCCTTCGAGCCGGACGCGCGGCCCAGCGCGGGGGAGTTCGCGGTCCGGCTCTGGGACTGCGCCGAACCCGAACCGGCACCCGTCGCCGGTCTGCGGGCGGAGGCCGCCGGTCCTGGGGAGCCGGAGCCGGCCGACCTCACCCGGCGGGTGATCCGGGAGGAGCGCGTCGCGCGCGAAGCCGCCGCTGCCCGTACGCAGCAGGAGGGGCGGCGAGCACGCCTCGCGGCAATGACCGAGGTCGTACGCCACGCCGCGGCACCGGGCCTGGTCGGCGCGGGCGCGCTCGCGCTGCTGGCCGTCCTCGCCTGGTGGGTCACCGCCCCTTCGCCGTCGTACGCCGGTGTCGCCGCGCTCACCCCGCAATCGGCCCGTACGACGACCCCGAAGGCCGCGACGTCCGCAACCCCGGCAGTGCCGGTGCAACTGGTGCTCAGCCGGGCGCTCGCGGCCCGAGCCGTCGCTTGGGAAGCGGAGGATCCGGCCCGGCTCGACAGCGCACTGGTCCCGGGGTCGGCGGCCGCCCGGTCGGACACGGCCGCGTTGCGCACCGCCCGCGACCAGCAACTCGACTACCGCGGGGTGCGCTTCGTGGTTCTCCACAGTTCCCCGGCACGGCGGACGGCCGACCGCATCGTCGTGACCGCCCGGGTCGACCGCCCCGGCTACCGGGTCGTCGGACCGTCGGCGACGCGACAGGTCGCGGCCTCCCGCGCCGACGTCACGTTCACTCTCGAGCGCGACGGCGACCGGTGGCGGATCAGCCGGTGGCGGGCGGCGTCGACCACCCCGACGACATGACGACGGCCGGGATTCCGTGGGGAATCCCGGCCGTCGTCAGCGTGGCCTACGAGGCCCGTCAGACCTCGAAGTTGCCCTCTTCCAGGCGGGTCTTCATGTGGGTCAGGAAGCGGGCCGCGTCGGCGCCGTCGACGATGCGGTGGTCGTACGACAGGGCCAGGTAGACCATCGACCGGATGGCGATGGTCTCGCCGCCGTCGGTGTCGGTGACGACGACCGCGCGCTTGACCACCGAACCGGTGCCCAGGATGCCGACCTGCGGCTGGTTGATGATCGGGGTGTCGAAGAGCGCACCGCGGCTGCCGGTGTTGGTCAGCGTGAAGGTGCCGCCACCGAGCTCGTCCGGGGTGATCTTGTTGGTGCGGGTGCGGTCGGCGAGGTCCGCGATCTTGCGGGCCAGGCCGGCGATGTTCAGGTCACCGGCGTTGGCGATGACCGGAACGAACAGGCCCTTCTCGGTGTCGACCGCGATGCCGAGGTTCTCGGAACCGTGGTAGTTGATCGAGTCGTCCTCGACGCTGGCGTTGAGGACCGGGTAGGCCTTCAGCGCCTCGACCGCGGCCACCGCGAAGAACGGCATGAAGCTGAGCTTGACGCCCTCGCGCTGCTGGAAGCCGGCCTTGGCGCGGTCGCGCAGGCGAGCGATCTTGGTGACGTCGACCTCGACCACGGTGGTCAGCTGGGCGGACGTCTGCAGCGACTCGACCATGCGGGTCGCGATCAGCTTGCGCATCCGGGTCATCTTCTCGGTGGTGCCACGCTTCGGCGACACCGGAGCCGGGGCGCTGCTGCTGGCAGCGGCCGTCGAACCCGAGGACGCAGCCGGGGCGGCGGCGGGCTCCGGGGTGGACGGCGCCTTGGCGGCCTCGGCCGCGGCGAGCACGTCCTGCTTGCGGATGCGGCCACCGACGCCGGTGCCCTTCACCGTGGCCAGGTCGACGCCGTTGTCGGCGGCGAGCTTGCGGACCAGCGGGGTGACGTAGTTGCCGGCGTCACCCGAGGCGGCCGGAGCGTCCTGCTTCGGAGCCTCCTGCGCGGCCGGAGCCGGGGCGGCCGGGG
>JASLFY010000148.1 GCA_030150425.1 Yimella sp.
CGGCATCGCCCGGCTCGACCTCGCGACCTCCGCGTCGATCGGCTCCGACGAGCTCAAGGGTGACGTCGCCACGCTGCGTACGGTCGTCGACCGCACGGTGACGACCGACCATGGAGTGACCGGCGACGCGGCCCGCTCCGTCGACATGTCGCAGCACCTCGGCGACCAGATGCCCTGGGCGATCACCGCGGTGCTGGCGCTGACGTCACTGATGATGGCGTTCGCGTTCCGGTCGCTGCTGATCGGACTGCTCACCACAGTGTTGAACCTGGCGTCGGTCGGGGTCGCGTTCGGCGTCCTCGCCGCGGTCTTCCAGAGCGACGCCGGCGCGGACGCGCTGAACTTCGTCAACACCGGGGCCGTACGCGACTGGGTGCCGATGTTCCTGTTCAGTGTGCTGGTCGGGCTGAGCATGGACTACCACGTGTTCGTGCTGTCCCGGATCCGGGAGAACATCGCCCGCGGCCTGCCGATCCGTACGGCGATCGCCGACGGCGTGGGGCGCACCGGGGGAGTGGTGACCAGCGCGGCCGTCGTGATGGTCGGGGTGTTCTCCATCTTCGCCACGCTCGGTCTGGCCGAGATGAAGCAGATCGGTCTCGGCCTCGCGGTCGCGATCGCGGTCGACGCGACGCTGGTCCGGTTGGTCCTCCTGCCCGCGCTGCTGACGCTCGGCGGGCGCCGGATGTGGGGCCGTACGCCCGACCGCGGCGCGTCGGCGACGGTCGAGCCGCGCACCCCGCTGGTCGCCGTCGGGTCGGGGGCCGGGCGGTAGTTACAGCGGACGCCTCAACACGGCGGACACGACGAACGGGGCGGCTCCCGCAGGAGCCGCCCCGTTCCTCACCTCAGGCGCCCTCGCGCACGCGGGTCACGTCGCGATTCTCGGCCGCCAGCTTGACCCGCACCGCGTCCGCGTCGTCGGTGGTCGCCTCCGCGGCCGCCTCACCCTCGACCCGCAGTCGGTAGGACTCGATCTCCGCGGCCAGGGCCGCGTCGTCCCAGCCGAGCAGCGGGGCGATGATCGCGCCGATCTCGGCCGCGCTCGACAGCCCGCGGTCGCGGGTCTCGTAGTCCAGTCGTACGCGACGGCGCAGGACGTCCTCCAGGTGCAGCGCGCCCTCGTGGGTGACCGCGTGCGCCACCTCGACACCGAGGTAGGCCGGGGCGGTCTCCAGCGGGCGACCGAGCTCCGGGTTCGTCTCGATCGTCTCCAGCAGCAGCGGCAACTCGTCGCCGTACCGGTCGAGCAGGTGCTGCACGCGCTCGGGGGTCAGGTCGTTGTCGTCGGCGATCCGGTCGCGCTGCGACTGCCACGCGGCGTAGCCGGCGGCGCCGACCAACGGCAACGTCTCGGTGACGCACGGCCGCTTGGCGTTCACACCCTCGCTGCGCTCGACGGCGAAGTCGACGGCGTCCTGCGCCATCACCCGGTACGTCGTCAGCTTTCCGCCGGCGATGGCTGCCAGGCCCGGCGTCACCTCGGTCACGGTGTGCTCGCGCGACACCTTCGTCGAGGCGTTCGACGACTTCGGCTGCAGCAGCGGGCGCAGGCCGACGTACGTGCCGATGATGTCGTCGCGGGTCAGCTGCCGCTCGAGCACCGAGTTGGCGTGGTCGAGGACGTAGTCGATGTCGGCGCCGGTGGTCGTCGGCTCGGCGACGTCCTCCTCCCACGGGGTGTCGGTCGTGCCGATCACCCAGTAGCGCTCCCACGGGATGATGAACAGCACGGACTTCTCGGTGCGCAGGAACAGGCCGGCGTCGCCGTCGATCGCGTCCTTCGGCACCACGATGTGGATGCCCTTGCTGGCCAACACCTTCAGGCCGCCGTCGTCGGTGGCGAGGTCCTGGGTCTGCTCGGTCCAGACGCCGGTGGCGTTGACGACGTACTTCGCGCGGATCTCCCGGCGCTCGCCGGTCTCGTGGTCCTCGACCACGGCGCCGACCACGCGGGTGCCCTCCTTGAGGTAGTCGACGACCGACGTACGACTGGCGGCGAGCGCGCCGTAACCCTGCGCCGTACGGACGAGCGTCATCGTCAGGCGGGCGTCGTCGACGCGGGCGTCGTAGAACCGGATCGCGCCGACGAGCGCGTCCTCGCGGATGCCGGGGAACAGGGCGCGGGCGCCGTCCTTGGAGTAGTGCTTCTGGTGCGGCACCGCGTTCTTGCCGCCGCCGCCGAACTGGGCGAGGGCGTCGTACATCCCGACGCCGATGGCGCTGTACGACCGCTCGACGACCGGGGTCTTCAGCGGCCACAGGAACGGCTGCGCCTTGACCAGGTGGGGAGCGGTGCGGGTCAGCAGCAGACCGCGCTCCTTGAGCGCCTCGGCGACCAGGGCGAAGTTGAGCTGGTAGAGGTAGCGCAGACCGCCGTGCACCAGCTTGCTGGACGACTGCGAGGTGCCCGAGGCCCAGTCCTTGGCCTCGACGATGCCGGTGCGCAGTCCGCGGCTGGCGCCGTCGAGCGCGATGCCGGCGCCGGTGACACCGCCACCGACGACCAGCAGGTCGAGGGGTTCGGTGCCCGAGGTCATCGCGTCGAGCGCGGCGCGACGGGATGCGGCGGTGAGAGCGGTGGTGACCATGTGTCCTCCAGCTGTGTGACGGTTCACGCGCGGGGCCCGC
>JASLFY010000152.1 GCA_030150425.1 Yimella sp.
GTCCGGGATCGGTGCTCCGGTCATGATCCGCCAGGCGGTGCCGGGCTCCAGGACGAGGCGGCGTACGTCGCCTGCCGGGATCGTGCCCGCCACCGGCAGCCGTACGCCGGCCGTGGGCACGTCGGCGGCGCGCACCGCGAAGCCGTCCATCGCGGAGTTGTCGAAACCGGGCAGCGGCCGGGCCGCGACCACCGGTTCGGCCAGCACCAACCCGTCGAGCGGGCCGGCGGAACCGTCGATCGGCAGGTCGACCGGCGGCAGCGGGCGTACGGCGTCCAGCAGCAGGTGCTGGTAGTCCTCGACGGTGAACACCGGGGCGCTGCTCAGTGCTTCAGCACCTTCGCGCCCGTCGCGCCGCCCTCGTCGCTGGAGACCCAGTCGCCGAGCCAGGCGCGGAAGTCGTCGCCGATGTCGCGGTGGCGCACCGCCAGGCGTACGACGGCCTTGAGGTAGTCGAGGCGGTCACCGGTGTCGTAGCGGTTGCCGCGGAAGATCACGCCGTGGACGCCCGCACCGGGCGCGTCGCTGGTGGCGCGCTCGAGCAGCGCGTCGGTCAACTGGATCTCGCCGCCGCGACCGGGTTCGGTGCGGGCCAGCACCTCGAAGATCGACGGGTCGAGCACGTAGCGGCCGATGACGGCCAGGTTCGAGGGGGCGTCCTCGGCGGCGGGCTTCTCGACCATCGAGGTCACCCGGACCACATCGTCGGAGCCGTCGACCGGTTCGACGGCCGCGCACCCGTACAGGTGGATCTGGTCGGCCGGCACCTCCATCAGCGCGACCACCGAGCCACCGAACTGGCTCCGGGTCTCGATCATCCGCTCCAACAGACTCTCGCTCTCGTCGATCAGGTCGTCACCCAGCAACACCGCGAACGGCGCGTCGCCGACGTGCGCCCGCGCGCGAAGCACCGCGTGGCCCAGGCCGAGCGGCTCGCCCTGACGGACGAAGTGGACGTTGCCCAGGTCGGCGGACTTGCGCACCCGTCGCAACTTCTGGTCGTCCATCTTGCGTTCGAGGGCCGCCTCCAGCTCCCAGTGCCGGTCGAAGTGGTCCTCCAGGGCGGCCTTGTTGCGCCCGGTGATCATCAGGACGTCGTCGATGCCTGCGCGCGCCGCTTCCTCCACGACGTACTGGATGGCCGGCTTGTCGACGACCGGCAGCATCTCCTTCGGGATGGCCTTGCTCGCCGGGAGGAATCGAGTGCCCAACCCGGCGGCCGGAATGACGGCCTTGAGAACCTTGTCCTGACGCGTTGACTGCATGCCCGCAGGCTAGTGCAGCACCCCGGGGGCTTCAGTGGGTCCGCTGTGACCCGACCGTGAACGGAAGGTGGCCCCGCAGAATGTCCCCATGCCCCAGGACCTCCCCTCGACGAAGTCGGCCGCCCGCGCGCTCATCCGCGAGCGCCGACGCGCGCGCCGCGATCGCGGCGAGACCACCGCGTACGGACCGGCGTACGCCGCACAGTTACTGAGGTGGTTGGACGACCGGACGCCCGGCACGATCACCGCGTACGAGTCCTGGGCGACCGAGCCGCCGACCGGGCCGTTGTTGGCGGCACTGGTGGATGCGGGGTGGAGGGTGTTGGTCCCCGAGACATTGGCGGACAAGGACCTTTCCTGGCACGAGTACGCCTCGGACGTCGACCTGGGGAAGGACGGCGTGGCCACTGCGGACGTCCTGCTCATCCCGGCGCTCGCGGTGGACCCCGCCGGATACCGCCTCGGACAGGGCGGCGGCAGTTACGACCGCACGCTGCCCCGCGCCCGCCCGGACGCACCGGTGGTGGCGATGGTCTTCCCCGACGAGGTGGTCGCGCAGGTCCCGCGCGAACCGCACGACCGCCGGGTCGACGCCGTGTTGACCGCCGACGGCGTCACGCGCATCGCCTGACAGAATCACCCCGAACCCACGACCCCGGCCGGAAGGAGCTCCCCGTGACGCTCCCCGCCCGGTTGCCCGCGGAGGTGCAGGGCACCACCGGTTTCGACCTGCACGACCTGACGCTCTCGCTGCTGGTCGGCAGCTCGGCGCTGATCGTCGCGGTGCTCGCCGTACGACTCGCCAACCGCTCCGGGCTGCCCACCCTGCTCATCTATCTCGCGATCGGTCTCGGTCTCGGTGAGTCCGGGCTGGGGTTGCACTTCTCCGACCCGTTGATGACGGAGGTGCTCGGCTACAGCGCGCTGGTGTTCATCCTGGCCGAGGGGGGCCTGACCACCGACTGGTCGAGCATCCGGCGCAGTGTCGCGCCCGCGCTGCTGCTGTCGACGGTGGGCGTCCTGATCTCCGTCTTCGTCGTCGGCGTCTTCGCCCACTACCTGCTCCATCTGAGCTGGAACACCGCCCTGCTGCTCGGCGCGATCGTCTCCTCGACCGACGCGGCCGCGGTCTTCTCCGTGTTGCGCCGGGTGCCGTTGCCGCACCGGCTGACCGGCGCGTTGGAGGCCGAGTCCGGCTTCAACGACGCCCCGGTGGTGCTGCTGGTCACCGCGCTCGCCGCGGCTGGGACGCCCGGCGGCGACGCCCCCAGCTGGAGCCACGTCGCCCTGATGTCGGTCGTCGAACTGGCCGGCGGGGCCGCGCTCGGTCTGCTGCTCGGATACGTCTTCGGCCACCTGATGCGGCGTACGGCCACCGGATCCTCCGGCCTGTTCTCGATCGGCGTGCTGACCATCTGCGTGCTGTCGTACGCCCTCGCGGACTTCGTCCACACCAGCGGCTTCATCGCCGCGTACCTGTGCGCCCTCGTCCTCGGCAATCTGCACCTGCCCCACAAACAGGCCGTCCGCGGGTTTGCCCAGTCGATGGGTTGGCTCGCCCAGATCGGCCTGTTCGTCCTGCTCGGCCTGCTCGCCGCGCCGTCCCGGTTGAGCGACCAACTGTGGCCGGCGCTGGTCATCGGGTTGGTGCTGCTGCTGGTTGCCCGACCGTTGTCGGTGTTCGGTTCGATGAACGGCTTCGGCATCACCGTGCGGGAGCGGCTGTTCCTGTCGTGGGCCGGGTTGCGCGGAGCGGTCCCGGTCGTGCTGGCGACCGTTCCCGCCACCGTCGGCGACGCGAACACCGAGTGGATCTTCGACCTCGTGTTCGTCCTGGTCGTCGTGTTCACCCTGGTGCAGGCGCCCACCCTCCCCTGGGTGGCCCGGCGGCTGAAGGTGGTGGACGAGTCGCACGTGGTCGACGTGGAGCTCGAGGCGACCCCGCTGGACGAGCTGAACGCCGAGATGATCCAGGTGCGGGTCGGCAACGAGTCCCGGTTGCACGGCGTGGAGATCCACGAACTGCGGCTGCCCAAGGGAGCCAACGTGACCCTCGTCAAGCGCGAGGAGGCGTCGTTCGTGCCGACCCCGCGCAGCGTGCTGCACCGCGGCGACCAACTGCTGGTGGTGACGCCGAGCAATCAGCGCGGCGACACGATCCGGCGGATCCGCGCGGTCAGCGACGAGGGCCGGATGGCCGGTTGGCTGCGCGGGGTCCGCTGAACGAGGACGTACACTCTCTGTCCGTGCCCACGTACGCCTACGCCTGCAAGAACTGCCACCACCAGTTCGAGATCGTCCAGTCCTTCTCCGACGAAGCGCTGACCGTCTGCCCCGAGTGCAACGGAAACCTGCGCAAGGTCTTCAACTCGGTCGGTGTGGTGTTCAAGGGTTCGGGCTTCTACCGCACCGACAACAAGCCGGCCGGTGGGTCGAAGAGCACGACGGCTGCGTCTTCTTCCTCTTCGTCTTCCACTTCGTCGTCGTCCTCCACTTCGTCTTCGTCGTCCTCGTCGTCCACTTCCTCGACGTCGACGTCCTCCGGCAGCGACTCCAAGGCCTGACCCGCACCCGGGGTTTCCTCCACAACCCCGGTCGACCCGCCGGGTCATCCACCGCCTCACCCGCGACCCCGCCGGGCGTCGCACCTCCCGCGTACTGTCTGGCGCATGAACGAAGCTCCTCACGCCGAGATCGGTGTCATCGGCGGTTCCGGTTTCTACTCCTTCCTCGACGACGCGGTCCGGGTGCGCCCGCAGACCCCGTTCGGTGAGCCCAGCGACGACATCGTCATCGGTTCTGTCGAGGGGCGACAGGTCGCGTTCCTCGCCCGCCACGGTCAGGGCCACCGTTTCCCTCCCCACCGGGTCAACTACCGCGCCAACCTGTGGGCGCTGCGCGCGGTCGGCGTACGACAGGTGCTGGCGCCGTGCGCGGTCGGAGCCCTCCGACCGGAGCTGGGCCCGGGAACCCTCGTCGTCCCCGACCAGTTGGTCGACCGCACCTGGGGCCGCGACCACACCGTCTACGACGAACCCGGCCAGGTGGTCCACGTCGGCTTCGCCGATCCGTACTGTGCGACCGGGCGCGCGGCCGCGCTGGCGGCCGACTCCGACCTGCGGACGGTCGACGGCGGAACGCTCGTGGTGATCAACGGCCCGCGCTTCTCCAGCCGCGCCGAATCGAAGTGGCACCAGGCGGCCGGGTGGAGCGTGGTCGGGATGACCGCCGCCCCGGAAGCCACGATCGCCCGCGAGCTGGCGCTCTGCTACACCAACCTCTGTCTGGTGACCGACGCCGACGCCGGCGTGGAGGGCGACACCGGCGTCACCCACGAGGAGGTCCTGCAGGTGTTCGCCGGCAAGATCGAGGACCTCAAGGGCATGGTGCGCGACACCATCCGCCGGCTGCCCTCCGGGTCCGAGGCCGACGACTGCGCGTGCCGCCACTCCCTCGACGGCATCGACCTGCCCTTCGAGTTGCCGTGAGCCTCGGCAGCGGCCTGCGGGGCGACGGTCGGGAGGCGCGCTGGCGTCGCCGCCGGTTGCGCCAGTGGGCCGCGGCCGGTCTCGCGCTCGTGGCGGTCTGGTCGCTGTGGGCCACCCTGCGGCCGACGCCTCCCGGCCGGCGCACGGTCGTCGTCGCCAGCCGTGAGCTGGCCGTCGGCCACCGGATCTCCGCCGGCGACCTGCACACCGTGTCGGTGTCGTGGCCGAGCGCCGTCCGGATGCCGACCACCGCCGATCCGGCGGCCTTCCTCGGTCGCTCGGTCACCAGCACGATCGG
>JASLFY010000161.1 GCA_030150425.1 Yimella sp.
GGGCCAACACCCCGCTGATCACCTCGAGGGTCGGCACCAGTTCCGCACGCATTGCCGTGTACGCCCCCGCCGGGCCCCCGTAGGGGTCCGCAATGTCCAGATTCGTTCCACCGATCTTCCCCCGAAGATCGGACAGCGCACGGACCCGCTCGGGCACGCTCAACGCGCCCCAGTCCGTGCCCCGTTGCACCCGCACCAACTCCGCCGCCTCCAGGAAGGTGAAGGTGCGGCGCAGGCCCCGCGGCCAGGTCGACAGCACCGCGCTGCGGTGGGCGACCGTCGCCGTCAACACGATGTCGGCATCGGCCAACAGTCGTTCGGTCACCGGCTGCGCGGCGTGACCGCTCAGGTCGAGCGAGTCCTCCGCGGCAAGCGCCTGCAGCTCACGCGGCACCGACAACGAGTGGTACGCGGAGGTGCCCCCGCTGTCGACGGTCCACCCGGAGCCGAGGGACCGGGCGAGGTACGCACGCGCGTACGCGGACCGACAGATGTTGCCGGTGCAGACGGTGATCAGTCGATGAGCCAACCTCAACTCCCCCTCGTGTGGACCGACTGATCAGGACTTCTGCTTGAGTCGACGGCTCTTGCCGTCGTTCGACTGCGTGTAGGCGCGGCCATAGCCGTAACCGTAATAGCCGGCACCACTGCGGGAGGCACGATTCATCACAACGCCCAGCACCCGGCCCTTGACTGCCTGGATGCTCTCCACGGCGTGCTTGAGGTGGACGTCCATCGTGCCGCCGTCGGAGGTCACGATGAACGCACCGTCGGAGATGGTCGACAGAACCGCGGCGTCGGTGACGGGCAGCAGCGGCGGCGCGTCGACGATGACCATCCGCCCACTGGCGCGCAGTTCCTCGATGATGCGGGCCATCGACCGCGAGCCGAGCAGCTCGCTCGGGTTCGGCGGGATCGAACCGGCGCCCAGGACCGACAGGCCCGGAACCTCGGTGACCGGCTGCAGCACGTCGTCGATCTCGACACGGTGGGCCAGTACGTCGGTCAGGCCGGCGCCTTCGGGCAGGCCGACACCGGCGGCGATGACCGGGCGACGCAGGTCGGCGTCGATCAGCACGACCTGCTCACCTGCGGCGGCCAACGACGCGGCGAGGTTGGTGGAGATGGTCGACTTGCCGTCGCCCTGGGCCGGGCTGGTCACCACGACCACGCGCGGCGGGTTGTCGACGTCGGTGTACTGCAGGTTGGTCCGCAGCTTCAGGATCGCCTCGGTGGCGTCCGGCGTGCGGTTGTTGCCCACGACGATCGGGATGATGTTCTCCGCACGACCCTGACGCGCCAGCGAGCGGCTGCGCGGCACGCTCGCGACGACCGGGACGTGGAACTCCTTCTCGATCTGCTCGGGGTCGCGCAGGCGACGGTCGAGCTGGTTGCGGATCATCGCGGCACCGAAGCCGAGCAGCAGACCGAGCAGACCACCGATCAGCACGTTGCGCTTGGGGCGCGGCGACGTGGGCGACTTCGGCAGCGCGGCGGTGTCCAGCGGGCGCAGGTGGAGCGCGCCCGGGGAGGTGCCCTCGACCTCCTTGACCTGGTCGGCGAGCGCCTGGACCCACGCGTTCGCCAGGCTCTGCGCCTCCTTCGGCGACGCGGACGTGACCGAGATGCGGATCAACACGGTCTCCGGCGGCTGGGTCACGGTGGCGACACCGTCGAGCTGGTCGGCGGTCTTGTTGAGGTGGAGCAGGTCCACCACGCGCTGCCGCGTCGCGCGGCTGGTCGCCAGGTCGACGTACGACGCGACGCGGGACTTCGCCAGCGAGTCGGTCATCGACGGCGCGATCGCGGTGTTCGCGTTGGCGCCGGTGGTCGCATCAGCGGTCACGAACCCAGAGGAGGTGGCGCCGTAGACCGGCTTCTGCAGCAGCGAGATCACGCCCGCCACCAGAACACCCAACAGCAGTCCGACAACGAGGAAGCGCCAGTAGATCCTGACGACGCGCAGATAGTCCTTGAGCTCCACGACGGAGACCGGTTCCCTTTCGATGGATGTCCGGTGCGACGAAGGCAACCGGGGGCCCGGCGCACTTTACCTGCTCCCCCTTGAGGGAACGAAAATCGGATGCGCCCTGGTGTTTCTACCATCAACCACCCCCGCGGCTAAGGTTCGGGACCATGAGTGCGCGCGCCCGGTCGTTCCGCCGCCCACGACCGGACCGCCCGTGGCGGTTCGTGGTCGCGGTGCCGAGCTTCCCGCCGGCGTTCCTGGGCGGCCCGATCCGGTCCACCGAGGCGATGGTCACCAACACCTCGACACCCGCGGAGTTGTACGTGCTCACCTCCACCCGGGACAGCGGCCAGCCGGTCGACCTACCGGTTCCCGCCGACCAGTGGATCGGCTGGAAGCAGGCCCAGGTCTGGTACGGCCGGACGCACACGATTCGCGGCCGGATCCGTACGTTGGCCGAGCTGGTCCGGCTGCGCCCGGACGCGACGTACGCCAACAGCCTGTTCCACCCGGTCTACTCGATCGCCCCGGCGGCCCTGGCACGCATCGGGGTGCTGCCCGGCGCGATCCTGGTCGCCCCGCGCGGCGAACTCGAACCGTCGGCCCTGGCGATGAAGTCCCCCAAGAAGAAGGTCGCGCTCACCGCGATGCGGCTGACCGGCATGCACCGACGGACGATCTTCCACGCCACGACGGAGCGGGAGGCGGACCTGATCCGCGACCGCTTCCCCGGCGTCGACGTCATCGTCCGCGAGGACGAGACGCTCCTCCCGCCGACCGCCCTGCCCACGACCTCCACACGACGACGGTTCGTCTGGATCGGACGGATCGCCCGCACCAAGGGCCTCGACGTGCTGCTACATGCTCTCGCCGAACTCGACGACCCGGTGCTGTTGGACATCTACGGCGCCGGCCACGACCCCGGATACGACGGCGAGTGCGTCGAACTGGCCGAAGTGGCCCGCGAGCGCGGGCACACCATCAGCTTCCACGGCGCGGTCCCCCACCCCGAGGTGCTCCCCCTGCTGCGCGGTTACTCGGCCGCTCTCCTGCCCACCGCCGGTGAGAACTTCTGCCACGTCATCGCCGAGGCGCTGAGCGTCTCGTGCCCGGTGTTCGCACCGCCGACGACGCCGTGGAGCGACCTGCTGGCCGAGTGCGGCACCCTCGTCGCGGACCGGGACCCTTCGACCTGGGCGGCGGCCCTCGCCGACTTCCCAGGCGACGACGACCCCGAGGGTCTGGCGGACCGGCACCGCCGGGCGGGGGCCGCGTACGAACGCTGGCAGGCGGCGCAGCCCGCCGAGACCTTCGCCGACCTGGCGTTGGCCCACCTCGCGGCGCTGACCGCCCGGAAGCCGTCGGATAGCCTCAGCGCGTGACCACCGCCTGGCGACGCGCCGAAGCGGTCGCCGAGGTCGACCTCGGCGACCGAATCATCCTGTGCCCGTTGGACGCTCGCGAGAACGCCTGCCCGGTGGAGCTGAGCGGTTCCGGGTCCACCGTGTGGGCGCTCACCGACACGACCGCGGCCGGCGAGGACGTCCTGGTGGACCGATTGCTGGAAGAGGTCGAGGTCGACCGGGAGACCGCCGCGGAGTCGGTGGCGGCCCTGCTGACCTATCTGGAGACCCTCGGACTGGTGGCCCGCGATGCACACTGAGTTCAGCCCCCGGATCGCCGAATCGGTGCCGCTGCTGTGCGCGCTGGTCGACCACGTCGCCCGCCGCACCGGCATCCGCGCGCTCGCCATCAAGGGACCGGCGTTCATCGAGGTCGGACTGCGACGCAACCAGCCCGGCGACATCGACGCGCTGGTGGCTCCCGACGACTTCGACGCGATGGTCGCCGCGCTCGGCGAGTGGGGCTGGACCGACGCCAACGAGCCCGAGGCGACCCGCGCCGTGCTGATGCCCCACTCGGTGACGCTGTGGCACGACCGGTGGCCGGCGACCGTCGACGTCCACCGCTACTTCCCCGGTTTCCTCGCTCCGGAACCGCAGGTCTTCGAGGAACTGTGGAACTCGCGACAGGAGGTCACTGTCGCCGGACGTACGGTGCGCACGACCGGTGCAGCCGGTACCGCGGTGCTCTGGGGGCTGAACGTGCTGCGCGACGGTGCGCAGGTCGACCCCGAACTGGTCGCTCGTTGGACGGACTTCGTCTCCTCGGCCACCACCCCGGCCGACGTGGTCGATCTCGCCCTGCGCACCGGAGCGACCAGCACCCTCGACCCGCTGCTCACCGAACTCGACGTCACCGTTCCCGCACCGCTGCACGACGACCCGGCCGCCCTGCGCCGCTGGCGGCTGAACCAGACCGGTGAGACGAAGGGCCTCGGACTCGTCCTGCGACTGCGCGAGAGCCACCCCCGCGAGTGGCCG
>JASLFY010000414.1 GCA_030150425.1 Yimella sp.
CGAGCGCTGTGGTGAGGATCCCGCCGACCGCGACCGCCCGCTCCCGCATGCCGATCAACCCACGCACCGCACGGCCGTGCGGACCGAAGCTGCGGTCCGCATCCACCGCGTTCACGACGGTGATCAGCACACCGTGCCGTACGCCGTTGGTCACCGACTCCTGCACGATCCGGTACGTCGCCTCGGCCACCGCCGGGGCGACCGCGCCGATGCCGCTGGTCGTGAGCTCGACCGCGCCCGCCGGGAAGTTGCCCGGGATCGCCCGCAGGTCGCCGGGCCGAGCGGCGTCGTCGGACCGTTCGCGCAGCACCCCGAGCACCCGGTCCAGGTCGGCCACCGCATCGTTCGCGAGGTCCCGGATGACGCCGACGGAGTCGGTCCGGCCGGTCACCAGAGCTGCCTCGGCCTGGACCCCGATCGCGGTGAGCGCGTGACCGATCGAGTCGTGCAGGTCGCGCGCGACGGCGTTGCTGCGCGCGAGCCGGTCGCCGCGCTCACGTTCGGCGGCCAGCAGTTCGCCGCTCGACGGCCGCAACCACGCGGGCGCCCAGCGTCGCAACAGCGAGATCCCGAGCGGTTGGACGGCCAGCGCGGCGACGGCCAGCAGTGCTCCGAGCACGGGCCCGCCCCAGCCGCCCGACAGCACCAGCGAGACGGCGCTCGGCAGCCCGACCAGCAGGAACGCCAGGCACCCGCCACCGACGAGCAGCACGATCAGCGCCCAGACGAGCCCCTCGAGCCGGGCCTGGCGGTCATCGGACTCGGCCAGCTCCGGGACGTCGGCGCCGAGCAGCAGCCGGACCAGGTGGGCTGCCACGGGCCGGACGACGGGCGCGGTCAGCAACCAGAGCACCAGACCGAGAGCAGCGGCGCCGATCGCCACGACCAGCCACCTGCCGATCCCGGACGAGTGGCCGGCCGCGAGCGCCACCGCGACACCGAGCCCGACGATCGCACCGACCGCCGCACCACCCAGCAGCAGGTGCAGCAACCCTCGTATCGCCCGTCCCACTCGCTCGATACTTCCAGCAATCAGCGGGCGGTGTCCGTCCCCCGCGCGAGGGAAACGCCGTCCGAGCGACAGCCCGACCGGGCCGTCAGCGCCGCTTGAGCAGGTACGGCACTACCGCTTCGGGCCGGAAGCCCAGCTGCTCGTTGATCGCGACCATCCAGCGGTTCGTCTCCTCGTTCTCGGTGACGATCCGGGTGTTGGCGACACCGAGGTCGGCCAGCGCGCGCAGGTTGGCGACCTTCACCGCGAGCCCCAACCGGTGACCGCGGTCGGCGGTGCGGACGAGGGTTCCCTCCTGGACCACCGGCCGTTCCGGGGTGCCGACGACCAGCTCGGTGTACGCGACCGGCTCCCCCGCGCGGTTCACCGCGACGGTCTCCACCGTGCGCCGGCCGAGCCGCGCACGGGCAGCAAGTTCCTCGGCGTACTCCTGCGGTGAGGTGGGCGAAGGCTCCCACTCCATGTCGCCGGTCGGTGAGTCGACGTCGATCAGACCCTTCAGCTGACCGACGCCGACCTGCAGACGTTCGGGCACCCCGTCGACGTACGTCTCGATCCGGTAGTCCGTGACCGGGACGGTCGGCAACGCCCCGAGGTCGAGGGGCAACGGGAGGACCCGCTTCACCGCGTGGCTGTGGACGTCGTAGCCGAGGGCCGCGCCGAAGCGGGCCGGCGCGGAGTCCTGCCAGCCGTCGGCCGCCGTCTCGAACCACGCATTCAGTTAGGTGCGGGTCGCCGGGAGGTCGGCCTCCAGCCGGGCGACGAGGGCCCGGCCGTGACCGCGCCGGCGGTGGTCGGGATGGATGTCGGGACGCAGCCAGGCGGTCGAGAGGTTGTCGTTCGTCGGACACCACGACCAGCCGATGCCGACGACCTCGTCACCGACGTACGCCAGGTAGTTGCGCTGCTGCGCCCACGACTCGGGGTTGCGCAGTCGGGTGACGATCTGGTCGTACGACTCCGGCGCGGTGTCCGGGTCCTCAGCGCGACGGGACGCGACCAGCACGGTGTGCCAGGCGCGCAGCTGTCGGTCGTCGTCGAGGTCGAGCGGGCGGACGGTGCAGGCAGTCATGCCTCCACCCTGCGTGGTCCGTCGATCGCGACGCGACCGATTTTCAGCCGACGGTGACGCTCGGCGCGCCCGCGGACTCCTCGTCGATCGGCTCGCCCATCTCGTCGGCGATCCGCATCGCTTCCTCGATCAGGGTCTCGACGATCTGGCTCTCGGGCACGGTCTTGATGACCTCGCCCTTGACGAAGATCTGGCCCTTGCCGTTGCCGGAGGCGACACCGAGGTCGGCCTCGCGGGCCTCGCCCGGGCCGTTCACGACGCAGCCCATGACCGCGACGCGCAGCGGCACCGTCATGCCCTCGAGGCCCTTGGTGACCTGTTCGGCGAGGGTGTAGACGTCGACCTGGGCGCGACCGCAGGACGGGCAGGAGACGATCTCCAGCTTGCGCGGCTTCAGGTTGAGGCTCTGCAGGATCTGGTTGCCGACCTTGACCTCCTCGACCGGCGGGGCCGAGAGGGAGACGCGGATCGTGTCGCCGATTCCCTTCGACAGCAGCGCACCGAATGCGGTGGCCGACTTGATGGTGCCCTGGAACGCCGGGCCGGCCTCGGTGACACCGAGGTGCAGCGGCCAGTCGCCGCGCTCGGCGAGCAGCTCGTACGCCCGCACCATCACGACCGGGTCGTTGTGCTTGACCGAGATCTTGAAGTCGTGGAAGTCGTGTTCCTCGAACAGCGACGCCTCCCACACGGCCGACTCGACGAGGGCCTCCGCGGTGGGCTTGCCGTACTTCTCCAGCAGTCGCTTGTCGAGCGATCCGGCGTTGACGCCGATGCGCAGCGAGACGCCGGCGTCCTTGGCCGCCTTGGCGATCTCCTTGACCTGGTCGTCGAACTTGCGGATGTTGCCCGGGTTGACCCGGACCGCGGCGCAGCCGGCGTCGATCGCGGCGAAGACATACTTCGGCTGGAAGTGGATGTCGGCGATGACCGGGATCTGCGACTTCTTCGCGATCGCCGGCAGGGCGTCGGCGTCGTCCTGGCTCGGGCAGGCGACCCGGACGATGTCACAGCCGGAGGCGGTCAGCTCGGCGATCTGCTGCAGCGTCGCGTTGATGTCGGTGGTCGGCGTGGTGGTCATCGACTGCACGCTGATGGGTGCGTCGCCACCGACCTCGACCTTGCCGACCTTGATCTTGCGGCTCTTGCGGCGCGGGGCCAGCACGGGCGGCGGGGCGGACGGCATTCCGAGGTTGACGTTCATGGTTCAAGTATCACGCACGAGCCGGCAGGTGCAGCGACTTGGTCTCGGTGTCGAGGACGGCACGAGCACCGATCGGCAACGACTGCAACGAAACGCCGTGGCCGACATCCAGCCCGGCGAGCACCGGGACACCCAGATCGCCGAAGCGGTCGCGCAGCAGCGCCGCGACCAGGGAGGGTTCGTCGCACCGGTCCCAGGTGCCGAGCAGCACCCCGCGTACGCCGTCGAGGTGGCCGCTGCGGCGCAGCTGGGTGAACATGCGGTCGAGCCGGTACGCGGTCTCGTCCTCGTCCTCCAGGAACAGCAGCCCGTCGCGCGCGGTCAGGCCGGTGTCGCTGCCGGCGGTCGCCACCAGCAACGACAGGCAGCCGCCGACGATCCGGCCTTCTGCCCGGCCGGCGGTGATCGTCCAGGCGGCCGGGAACTGCAGCTGCGCGGGCCGGTCGAACAGGAAGCCGCGCAGGCTGCGCTGGGCGGGTTCGCCGAAGAAGTAACTGGTGGCCGGCATCGGGCCGTAGAGGCTGACCCAACCGAGGTGACGCAGCGTCGCCTCGAGCACCGCGGTGACGTCGGAGAAGCCGACCAACCACCGCGGCCGCGGCGCCAGGGCGGCGATCGCGGGCCAGTCGACGAGCTCCAGCGCCCGGGGTGCGCCGTCGCC
>JASLFY010000214.1 GCA_030150425.1 Yimella sp.
AGCGGGCAGGTGACGCAGAGCGCCTTGGCGAACTCGACGTCCGCCGGGGTCTGGGCGAACCAGATCTCGGGGTCACCGGTCTGGCACGGCAGCTCCGCTCCCGCATCGGCTGCCGCGAAGGTCTGATCGATGAACCCGCTCAAGGTCATGTTCTGCTGATCGACATCACACATGTCTGGTCGTTCACTTTCGTCGTTTCGTTTCTCGGAATGGGTTGCCGCGGGGAAACACGAAGGCCGCGGACCCTTGTTCACTGGGGTTCCGCGGCCTTGAGGACCGATCATCTGAGAGTCAGATCAGATCGAGGACCTCCCGGCAACGGAGACAACTCCGGCGAAGGGGGCGATGCGCTCACGCTTCGCCGAGACCGAGGTGGACACAGTGGTGCCCTGGTACGACGCCGGGATGGCGGCGAGGGTCGGCAAGCTCGAGTGAATGACGCAATCGTCGAACGACACGTTCGACAGCTCCTGAGTGATGTTCTTCATCTCGCCAACCCTCCTTTCATCTGATCCCGGCCCCGGCAGACATGGGCGGTCTGTCGGGCTGAACGGGTTTCAGGCTAATCGTGCCCTCACAGTGGGGGCAACTTATTTTCATGTCGAATTTCGACGAATTTTCGACTTAGTCCGATTCCGTTGCAGGACAAGCCAATTCCACCATCGAGTCCACATCCTCACCGGCGACCACCCCGAGTACGGCCGCGCCGTAGCGATCGAGCTTGGTGCGGCCGACGCCGGAAACCGTGCCCAACGCCCGATCGTCTTCGGGCGCCTTCTCCGCAATGGCGATCAGGGTCGCGTCGGTGAAGATCACGAAAGCCGGCCCACGCTGACGGTCGGGCACGGCGTTGCGCCAGGGGCGCAGATTCTCGAAGACGCCCTCGTCGTAGGTCGGTGGGCAGTCGGCGCACCGACCGATCTTCCGCTCGGCGGCCAGGTAGAGGTCTTTGCCGCAACTGCGACAGCGCACGACCCGCGCGCGTTCGGTGCGGCGACCCCGGGATCCGGTCGTGCGGCTGGTCGGTGCAGCGACTCCGTCGAGGACGCGGTCGGCGGCGTTCAGGAACCGACTGACGGACCGCGTCGACTTGCCGCCGGGCTGTCGCGCCGCGGCCCAGGTCAGGATCAGGTGGCGTCGGGCACGGGTGAGTCCGACGTACGCGAGCCGGCGCTCCTCCTCGATGGCGTCGGGGCCCTCGGCGTGGGACAGCGGCAGCAGTCCGTCGGAGCAGCCGGCGAGGATCACCGCGTCCCACTCCAGCCCCTTGGCGGCGTGCAACGACGCGAGGGTGACGCCCTCGACCGCGGGAGCGTGTTGCTCTGCGGCACGGCGGTCCAGCTCGACGACGACCTCGGGCAGCCGTGCCTCCGGGGCCGCGGCCGCCACCTCGTCGGCGACCGAGGCAAGGGCCTCCAACGACTGCCAGCGCTCCAGCAGCGCGCCACCGGACGGCCGCTCCGGCTGCCAGCCGGCTCCGGTGATGACGTCGCGTACGAGACGGCCGAGCGGCACCGAGCCGTCGTCGGAGCGGGCGGCGCCGCGCAGCAACAGCACGGCCTGCCGCACCTCCTGGCGTCGGAAGAAGCGCTCCCCACCGCGTACGAGGTAGTTGATCCCGGCCTGCGCCAGCGCCTGCTCGATCGGTTCGGACTGGGCGTTGATCCGGTAGAGGACCGCGATCTGGGAGTGCGGCACGCCCTGGGCGACCAGTTCCTGCACGTGGCCGGCGATCGCGTCGGCCTCGGCGACGTCGTCGGCGTACTGGTGGATACGGACCGCGGGCCCCGGCTCACCCTGCGCCTGCAGCGGCACGGCGTTGCCACCCCGCGCGGCCGACAGCACCGCATTGGCGACCTGCAGGATCTGCGGCGTCGAGCGGTAGTTGCGCACGAGTCGTACGGTCGAGGCGCCCTGGTGGCGCCGTCCGAACTCGAGCAGGTGTCGCGACGAGGCGCCGGTGAAGGAGTAGATCGTCTGCGCCGGGTCGCCGACGACACACACGTCGGTGCGGTCACCGAGCCACAGGTCCAGCAGGGTTTGCTGGACGGCGTTGACGTCCTGGTACTCGTCGACCACGAAGTGGCGGTACTGCGCGCGCATCTCCCGGGCGACGTCCTCACGTTCGGCCAGGAACCCGGCCATCAGCAGCAGGACGTCCTCGAAGTCGATGACGTGGCGCTCGGTCTTGACCTCCTCGTAGGTCTCCCAGAGACGCGCCATCGCGGTGTGGTCGAGGTCGGCCACCTTTCGCCCGAGGCGGGCGGCCTGGGCCGGGTAGACCTCGGGAGTCAGCATGCTCACCTTCGCCCACTCGATCTCGGAGGCGATGTCGCGGATGGCGAGTCGGTCGAGCTCGAGCCGGAGGCGTCCGCCGGCCTCACCGACCGCCGGCGCCTTGTGGTTCATGATCTCCGGAGGCGCACCACCGATCACCTTCGGCCAGAAGTGGCCGAGCTGACGCAACGCGGCCGAGTGGAAGGTGCGGGCCTGGACCACCGGCAGGCCGAGACCGCGCAGGCGGGTGCGCATCTCCCCCGCCGCGCGCGCGGTGAAGGTGACGGCGAGAACACGGTTCGGGGCGTAGGCGCCCGAATGGACGCCGTACGCGATCCGGTGGGTGATCGCCCGCGTCTTGCCGGTGCCGGCACCGGCCAACACACACATCGGGCCGAGCGGGTTCGACGCGACTTCACGCTGTTCCGGGTCGAGCCCGGCGAGGACCTCGTCCGGCGTCATGCCACGTCGCCCGGCTGCGCCGGGATCTCGCCGTACCACTGCTCGATCAGGTGGCGGGCGATCGAGAGGCGCGCGGGGACGGTGACCTCGCCCGAGGCGAGCGCCTCGGTCAGTTCGTCCCGGCTGAACCAGCGCGCGGACCGGATCTCCGCCGGGTCGAGCGTCAGCTCCGTGGTCGTCGCGCGGGCGACGAACCCGACCATCAGCGAGGCCGGCATCGGCCACGGCTGGCTGTCGACGTAGCTCACCTCTCCCACGGAGACACCCACCTCTTCCATCACCTCACGTCGCACCGTTTCCTCGAGCGACTCACCGGGTTCCAGGAAACCAGCGAGCACCGACAACCCGGTCGGCAGCCGGAAACGGGTGCCCTGGGCCAGCAACAGTCGGTCGTCGGCGTCGACCACGGCCATGATCACCGCGGCGTCGGTGCGCGGGAACGTCTTCAGTCCGCAGCGCTCACAGGCGTGGACCCAGCCGGCTTCCTCGTCCCGGGTCTGCCCTCCGCAACGGGAGCAGAAGCCTTGTGTCGCATGCCAGTTCGCCATCGCGGAAGCGGTGACGGCGATCCCGAGATCGGCGGCGGGGAGGTGCGGTGCCAGCGACCGCAGGCTGCGTACGGCCGCACCCGCCTGCCGCTGCAGGTCGGCGAGGTCCTGGGGGCCGTCGTCGCGACGCTCGTCCAGCGGCGGTCCGAGCAGCGCCATGATCCGGCGCCCGTCCTGCCGGCCGAGGTAGCACCACGGGCCGACGTCGTCTCCGTCCTGCGGGGCACGCAGTTCCAGCCGCAGCGGGTCGCCGACCACCGGCATCCGCTCCCCGCGCATGGCCAGGACACCGGTCTCCGGGTCCTGCAGCAGTCGGTCACGCAGGCCGGGATCGAAGCGGGCCGCACCGTCCCGGTCGAGGGTGCCGCCGGAGAGCATCGATGTTCTGCGAGTTTCCACTGGATCGGCCACGGCTCCCAGGCTAGGCGACCGTGCTCGCGTACCGTGACCCCCGTGCTGCGCCACCCGAATGCCCTTGCCGCCCTTGCCGACGCGGCCCTGCCCCGGCTCCTGCCGAGGTCGGTCGCGGACGTCCCCACCCGGGTCACCGACAAGTTCCAGGAAGCAGTCGTCGTCGGCACCGACGGCGAACAGTGGACGGTGCGGGTCTCCCGCACCCCCGCGGCCGCGGCCGCCGCGGAACAGGCCGACGCCTTCCTGACCCTGTTGCGCAAGCGGGTCCCGTTCGCCGTCCCGCGGACCGAGGCCCGGATGATGCTGCCGGACCGCAACCTGGTCACGGTCGGCCCGCTGCTGCCGGGCGACCCGACCACCTGGCGCGCCCTGCGCGGCGGCAGCGACCTCGCCCGCAGCGTCGGTCGCTCGTTGGCCGCGCTGCACGACGTCGACCCGCGGACGGCGGACGAAGCCACGATCCCGGTCTACGACGCCGACTCCTACCGCTCGCGCCGTCTGGCGGTACTGGACCGCGCGGCCGGCACCGGACTGGTGCCCGCCGGGCTGCTGTCCCGCTGGGAGCGCGCCCTCGAGGACGTCTCGCTCTGGCGCTTCGTCACCTGCATCACCCACGGCCCGCTGGAGGCGCGTGACGTGCTGGTCGACTCCGAGGTCCGGGCCATCACCGGCTGGGAGAACGCCGCGGTGGCCGACCCGGCCGACGACTTCGCCGCGATCGTCGCGCTCGCACCGGCCGAGGCCCTCGACACCGTCATCGAGGTCTACTCCGCGACCCGCCGCGAGGCGCCGGACCCGCACCTCGAACGGCGCGCCCGCCTCTCGGCCGAGCTGCAGCGGATCACCGCACTGCTGGAAGCGGTCGCCACCGACGACGACGCCCTGGTCGACCGTCGCGCGGCCGCAC
>JASLFY010000273.1 GCA_030150425.1 Yimella sp.
GCCGGGCGGTGCTGATCGTGTCGCGCGTCAGACTTTGTGGCAGGACGATTGAGTCAGTCCTGAAGGAGAGTCAGACACATGGGAAGACCACCCTCGATCCCGGCTGAGAAGAAGTCTCGGATCGTGTTGAGCGTGATCGCTGGCGAGGTGACGGTTGCGGAGGCGGCGCGCCGGGAGAAGGTCAGTGAGCAGTCCATCGGCCGGTGGAAGGCCGATTTCCTTGAGGCGGGGAAGACCGCGTTGGCGGCGGGAAAGTCCGGGCCCTCGAGCCGGGAGGAGCAGCTCGAGGCTGAGGTTGCGGACCTGACCCAGGCGTTGGGTGAGGCCGCGGTCGAAATCCGGGTGTGGAAGAAGTCCGCGGAGGGCCGGCTGGGCCCTACGAGGACCTCGAGGTGATCCGCGTCGAGGCGGGCATGTCGACCACGAGGTTCTGTGCGCTGTTCGACATGCCCGAGCGGACCTGGCGGCGCTGGCAGGCCCGTGCTCGGGTCGGCGACCCGGTGAAAGGTCCGTGGCCGCGGCCCGCGCGCGAGGCTGCGCTGGAGATGGCGCGCAGGCATGCGTTGGCGCATCCGGCGTGGGGTCACCGCAAGATCTGGGCGATGGTCCGCCACGACGGCCACGTCGTGTCCGAGGCGACGATCCTGCGGCTGCTGCGCGACGAGGGTTTGATCCTGTCGGCGCACTACCAACGCGAACGGCGGAAACTAGCCGAGCGCAGGAAGGCCGCGTTCGCGGTCGAGCCAACTGGCCCGAACCAGGTGTGGCAGCTCGACTTCTCCGAGTTCGAGACCACCACCGGTGGAACGTGGCGCTTGGCCGGGTGCCGGGACTACTGGTCGAAGTACGAGCACCCGTTCCACGTGTCCCCGACCGCGAACCAGCACGACGCGATCGACGCGATCGAGCTCGCCCTGGCCGACTACGAGAGGACCTTCGGGCATCCGCTCGTCGACGACTGCCCGGTCGATGAGGAGACCGGTGAGCTGCTGCCAGTCGTCACCATCGTCACCGACAACGGCGGCCCGTTCCGCTCGTTTCGGTTCGAAGCGTTCATCGAGCTCCACCCCGAACTGCGTCACGTCCGCACCCGCGTGCGGACGCCGGGGCAGAACGGGTCACGCGAACGCGGGTTCGGCACGTTGAAGTACGAGCGGCTGTTCATCGACGAGATCGACGACGCCGGCATGCTCGCCGACCATGCCGAGGCCTACCGGATCGAGTACAACCAGATCAGGCCGCACGAGGCCATCGCCTGGAACCGGCCGCGGGAGGTGCATCTGGGCTTGGCCGACCCCACCATCCCGACATTTCACACCAAAGAAATCCTGCCAACTTCTTGACGCGGGACAAAGACACCCCAACCCGCCCAAGACTCGCCACCGAAACTGGAAACCAGGCTGTAGGGCAGGTCAAGGCGTCAACCAAACTCTGGGCAGACCCCTATCACCCCAGGTCGAGCGGGTCGCGGTGCAGCACCACCTTGGTGGTGCGGGCCGCGTACGCCTCGACCGCGTCCTCCCAGGGCGCGAGCAGGGTTGTCACCCGCTCGGCGGGGAAGTCACTGCGCTGGATGAAGTCCAGCATCGCAGGCAGGTGGGGGCGCACGTGGGAGACACCGACGTTGAGGGTGGCGCTGGTGGCGTACATGTCCATCACCGGAACCAAGGTGTTGGTGGCGAGGTAGTAGCCGGTCCCATTGCAGATGCCTCCCGGGCGCAGAGCCCGCAGGCAGTCGCGCAGCCCCTGGCCGGCGGAGGTGGCCTCGATGGCAACGTCGTAACGATGCTCGACGTGGGGCAGTCGGGAACGCGACTTGTCGACCCGGTGCACCGTCGCGCCGAGCCCTTCGGCGATCACGAGCCGTTCGTCGTCGTCGTCGAGGTAGTCGACCCCCTCCGCGCCGAGCGCGACGGCGAATCCGGCCGCGTACAGGCCGATACTCCGGGCGCCTCCGCCGTTGACCAGAACCCGTCCGCCCGGGCGTTGCGCGAGGGCCGGGGCGGTGCTGCGCCAGGCGTCGGTGAGGTTGTCGCCGGCCGACGCGACCCGCAGCGGGTCGAGCCCGGTGGGAAGACGGACCAGCATGTGGTCGGCGTACGGGATGCGCAGGCTGTCGGTGATCACGCCGCCCCAGGCTCCCGACGAGGGTCCGAAACCGAAGCAGGACAGAGTCCGGCCGGGGCTGGTCGGCAGCATGGTCGAGCACTTCGCCGTGAGGCCGAGGCGGCACTCGTAGCAACTGCCGCACGAGATCGCCCACGGCACCACCACCACCTCACCCACGGCCAGCCCGGTCACCTCGTCGCCGACGGCGGTGACCTGGCCGATGGCCTCGTGACCGATGCCGAACGGCCCGGCGAAGGGGGAGTGGCCGACGATCTTCGCGACCGACGCGTCGATGGCGCCGGCGCGCATCGCGGTGGCCATCGCGCGGTGCGTGAGACCGTGCAGGTGCACCGGAAGCACGTCCCCGTCGCACCGGCTGGCGATGAACGGTCGGACCAGTGCGTCGGTCGGCGCGACGAGTGCGGGCTCGGGTTTGTCACGCCAATCGATGTGGCCAGGTCGGATCACGTTCAGCTCGCGCACCAGGGCTCCTCGCGTCGGATCTCGGGACG
>JASLFY010000349.1 GCA_030150425.1 Yimella sp.
CGACGGCCTGCTCACGCGTGAGTTCGACGCCTCCTGGGACGCCCTCAAACACCTGATCCTGCCGGCCGTCGCGCTGGCGACCATCCCGTTCGCGGTGATCCGAAAGATCACCGCGAACGGGATGGTCGCCAGCGCGACGGCCGGCAGGATCAGGTGTTTGAGGGCGTCCCAGGAGGCGTCGAACTCACGCGTGAGCAGGCCGTCGAGCACGAAGAAACCGGTCACCCGGGTGGCGTCGAGGCTGGGGTCCTGACGACCGGTGAGCGGAAGGATGTGCCAGTCGACGGCGAACAACTGCTTGAGCACGAACGCCAGGAAGAACACCGGCACGGCGACGCCGATCAGCGACACCAGCACGGACGCGTTGTCCAGGATGCCGCCGCGGCGGCGGGCCGCGAGGTAGCCGAGCGGGATGCCGGTCAGCAGGGCCAGGATCATCGCGAAGATCGTCAGTTCCATGGTGGCCGGCAACCGGGTCAGGAAGACCTGCATGGCGTCGGTGCCGGACTGCACCTGGCTGGAGATGCCGAAGTCACCGTGCAGCGCGTTGCCGAGGAACTTGAGGTACTGGACGGGCAGCGGCTGGTCGAGGCCGAGCGTCTTGCGCAGGGCGGCGGCGCGTTCGGGTGTCGTGCGTTCACCGAGCATGGCCGACACCGGTCCACCGGGCAGCGAGCGCAACCAGGCGAAGACCAGGATCGACAGGGCGAACAGCACGCTGACCATCTGGATGAGTCTGCGGGCGATGTAACGCAGCAACTCTGGGTCCTTTCGTGCGGTGGTGTGTCGAAGATGCTGACACAAACAGGTGGCGGTCGGTCCCGAACGGAAGCGTCGGGTCCGACCGCCACCTGTGAGCGGTCGACTACTTCTTGACGGCGGTCGCGAAGTCCTCGGCGGTCAGCGGGCTGGCCGTGACACCGGTGACGTTCTTGCCGAAGACGATGGCCGGCGGCGAGCTGGAGATCGGCAGTCCGGGGAGGTACTGCGACATGATCTTCTCGCTCAGCGTCTTGTAGGCCGCTGCGCGCTTGCTGGTGTCGACGATGCTGTCGTCGTCCGCGATCTCCTTCTTGAACGCGGCACCCCACGGGTAGGAGTCGGTGCCCATCTGCTTGCCCATGAAGAAGTTGGCGATGAAGTTGTCCGGGGTGTTGTAGTCACCCGTCCAACCCAGCAGGAAGGCCGGGGACTGGCCTGCTGCGGTCGCGTCGGTGTAGCCACCGTTCCAGACCTTGGTGACCGGGTTGACCTTGATGCCGACGGCCTCCCAGTCGGACTTGATCGCCTGGAAGATCTTCTGCGGGTCCGGCATGTACGGCCGGGTCACGTCGGTCGGGTACCAGAGGTCGATCGACAGGTTGGACTGACCGGCGTCCTTCAGCAGCTGCTTGGCCTTGGTCGGGTCGTAGTTGTACTTCATGACGTTGTCGCTGAAGCCGCTGACCGTCTTGGGGTAGAACTGCGTCGCGACGCTCGCACCGTCGGGCAGCTGCGACTTCACCAGCTGGTCGCGGTTGATCGCGTAGTAGAGCGCCTGGCGGACCTTGAGGTCCTTCAGTGCCGGGTTCTTGGCCGGGTTCAGGCCGAGGTAGAGGATGTTGAACGCCGGGCGGACCTCGACGTTCATGCCCGCCTTCTTCAGCGAGTCCCAGTCGACCGGGTTGGGCAGGTCGTAGCCGTCGATCTCGCCGGCCATCAGCGCCTGCTTGCGCGAGGTGGGGTCCGGGATGATCTTGAAGACCAGCTTGGCGACCTTGGCCTTCTCGCCCCAGTAGTCGTCGTTGCGGACCAGGGTGATGGTCTTGTTCGCGACGTCGTACTTGGAGAACTTGAAGGCGCCGGTGCCGGTCGGGAAGCTGCTGGCGTACTTGCTCTGGGTGATGCCGTCGCCCTGCGTCTTGACGTCGTTGGCGCCGTACTTGTCCATCGCGGTCGGGCTCTGCATCGACCAGGACGGCAGACCCAGCAGGGCCGGGAACTTCGACGTCGCGCGCAGCAGCTTCAGCTCGACGGTGTCGTCGGCCTTGGCGGTGCAGCCCTGGAACAGGTCGTCCTTGCTCTTGTTGAAGCCGCCCATGTTGTCCGACCAGTACTGCGCGGCTGCCTGGCCGGCCTCGTTCTGGCCGTCCATGCGGGTGAAGTTCTTGCAGACGGCGTCGGCGTTGAACGGGGTGCCGTCGGAGAACTTCACGCCCTTGCGCAGCTTGAAGGTCCAGGTCTTGCCGTCGCTGGACGGGGTCCACGACAGCGCCAGGCCGGGGGCCAGGTCGGCGGTGCCGGGCTTGAAGCTGACCAGGCCGTCGAACAACTGGCGGGAGATGCGGAAGGTCTCACCGTCGGTGGCGTACAGCGGGTCGAAGGTCTCGGGGGCGCCGGCCGCCGCGAAGGTCAGGGTGGCGCCGGTGTTGCCGCCGCCGCTGCCCGACGCGGACGAGTCGTCACGCTTGGACTGGGCGCAGCTGGACAGGGCCAGGGCCGTCACGCTGACCGCTGCGAGCGCAACGGCCTTCCGGGAGGTCTGCATGTTTTCTCCTCTTCGCACTCCGGGCACGGGGGTTCGCACGTCCGGACGAATGGCTGGACACTAGGCCCGGCGAGGGGCTCCATGGGGCCAAACCGGGTGGGCGTTATCCATCCGATGCGCACGCGTACGACGGCCTCGGCGGCGGTTGGTCGTAGCACCCCCGAAAGCCTGAGAGAATAGGAGCCATGGCTATCAAGACCCGCGACGACGTTCGTAACGTCGCCATCGTTGCCCACGTCGACCACGGGAAGACCACTCTCGTCGACAAGATGCTCTGGCAGACCGGCGCTTTCAGCGAACGGCAGACCGTCGAGACCACCGGTGAGCGGGTGATGGACTCCGGCGACCTCGAGCGCGAGAAGGGCATCACCATCCTCGCCAAGAACACCGCGATCAGCTACGACGGTCCGGCCGCCGACGGCAAGACCGTGACCATCAACATCATCGACACCCCGGGCCACGCCGACTTCGGTGGCGAGGTCGAGCGCGGCCTGTCGATGGTCGACGGCGTGGTGCTGCTGGTCGACGCGTCCGAGGGCCCGCTGCCGCAGACCCGCTTCGTGCTGCGCAAGGCGCTCGCCGCGAAGATGCCGGTCATCCTGTGCATCAACAAGGTCGACCGCCCCGACTCCCGCATCGAGGAGGTCGAGGAGGAGACGTACGAGCTCTTCATGGACCTGATCGACGACGCCGAGGGCAACGCCGACCAGCTCGACTTCCCGGTCGTCTACGCCTCGGCGAAGGCGGGCATCGCCTCGACCGACCGCCCGGCCAACGGCGGTCTGCCGGACAGCGACTCCCTCGAGCCGCTGTTCCGCACCATCCTGGAGACCATCCCGGCTCCGTCGTACGACGACGAGGCGCCGCTGCAGGCCCACGTCACCAACCTGGACTCCTCCAACTTCCTCGGCCGCCTGGCGCTGCTGCGCATCCACAACGGCGAGATGACCAAGGGCCAGCAGGTCACCTGGTGCCGCCACGACGGCAGCCAGCAGCGGGTCAAGATCACCGAGCTGCTGATGACCCAGGGC
>JASLFY010000377.1 GCA_030150425.1 Yimella sp.
CCCAGCAGTCGACCGGTGAACAGCCGCCGGCCCAGCAGGGCTAGTTCGCCCAGCTGATCACCACACGCCGGTTCTTGGCCCGACCGGCCGCGCTCGAATTGGGCGCGGTCGGCTGGGTCTGACCGGCGCTGCTCACGGTCACCTTCAACCCGGGGATCTGGCGCTGCAGTTCGGTCGCGACGGCCTGGGCGCGGCGGCGGCCGAGGTCCATGTTCCGCTCGGGCGTGCCCTGCGAGTCGGTGTGGCCGACCACGCTGACCGTCTTGCCGTTCACCTCCGGGCGGATCGTGTCCGCCGCCGACTTCACCAGCGCCTTGCCGGCCGGGGTGAGCTGGTCGCCGTCGTACGGGAACAGCACGTCGGAGAAGACGTCGACCGACGCCCGGTTGCCCGGGTTGCAGACGCTGTAGCGGCCGACCATCGTGCCGTTCGCGGACGGCTTGCCCACCGAGTACTTCTTCCCGGACCCGTCGACGAACACCGCGCCGCCCTGGTTCGCGGAGCCCTTGCTGCCGTCCGGACCGACGTACGCCAGTTTCTTGTCGGTGGCGCAGACCACCGATCCGTCCGCCGCGATCGCGATGATCCCGCTGCCGTCGATCACGGTGCCGGCGCCGGCGGTGTTCACCGTCGAGCCGCGCAGGCTTCCCTTCGCCTGCCAGGAGGCGCTGTCGCCGGAGATCTTCAGGGTGCCCTTGTCGCTGCGGTACGTGCCGCTGCCCGGATCGGTGATGCGGGCGCCGGTGTCGACCGACCAGCGCGTCCCGTTGCGGTAGACGAAGGTGACTGTCGACCCGTCGACGATCCAGCCGCCGTTGTCGGTGAGCTTCGCCTCGCCGGCAGCCGCGGACATTGAGGAACCCGTCGAACTTTCCTGCGGTGCAACGGAAGTCGCACTGCTCGTCGTCGAGGTCGCGCCGCTCGTGGGGCTCGACCCGTTCACCACGGTGTCGTCCTGGCAGCCGGCGGTGAGCCCGCCGACGACGAACAACAGCACAACGGCGGGCAGTTTCTTGACGGTCATGGTTCCCCCTCGGTGATCCGGCCGGACCGAACGGTCCGCGGCGTGCGACGCATCCTCGCGTGTTCCGGTTCCGATCGGGGGCGATCGGCCGCCCGATCCCGAACGCCCGCACACACCCGTACGGGTGTGGCCGGACGTACGCTGGACTCCGCTCGACCGCCCCCGGAGTGATACCTCGTGACCCACACCATCGACACGTCCCACGTACGTGTTCACATCGCCACGCCCCGGGGCGCCCCGCGCGGCGCGATCGTGGTGGTGCCCGGGTTGCGGGGCCGTTCACGCCGGCTGGCACGCCAGTTGGCCCACGTCGGCTACCTCGTCTACGCCCCCGCCGTGCTCGGCGGGCTCGGCCTCGGCTCCCGCGCGGCGCGCACCACGCAACAGGTCCTGGACGGCGCGGCGGTCGACCCCGCCGACCTGACCGACGACGTACGCGCGGCGCTGGCCACTCTGCGCTCACCGCTCTACACGCGCCGGGTCGTGGGCATGCTGCAGGTCACCGTCGACGAGATCTGCGCGGCGTCCGGGCTCGACCGGTTGGCGGTCATCGGCGCCGGCGCCAGCGGCGGCCTCGCCTACGCCCTCGCGGCCCGGGACGACCGCGTACGCCTGGTGCTCGCGTACGACAGCAGCCCGCCGGACATCGACGTCGTCGAGGACATCAAGGGCGCCGCCGCGTCGTTCTACGCCGGCTCGCACCCCGCGGTCACCGAGTCGCTGCCCGAGGTGCGGGCCGCGATGCGCCGCGCCGGGGTGCCCTTCGCCAGCAAGGCCTACCCCGGTCTGGACCACGCACGGCTCGAGCGGCGGCAGCCGGTGGAGCAGGTGCGCGATCTGTGGCAGCGGTCGCTCGCCCTGTTGTCATTGCATTTGGCCTGAGCCCCACTCGCCGATGGGCCATGCTGGGCCGGTGATGCACAACGGTGAGGTGTCCTGGTGGTGGCGCGAGCAGGGTGGTGCGCCCGGAGCGGGGGCGCGCCGGGCCCCGCTGAAGGGTCAGGTCGAGGCCGACGTCTGCATCGTCGGCGGTGGATACACCGGGTTGTGGACCGCGTACCGCCTCACCGAGATCGACCCGTCGCTGCGCGTGGTGGTGGTCGAGGCCCGACACGTCGGCTTCGGTGCGTCCGGGCGTAACGGCGGCTGGTTGACCGCGGCCCTGCCGGGGTCGCGCGCGGTGCTGAACCCGATCGCCGGACCCGACGGCACCCGCGCCCTCGAGCAGGCGCTGCGCGACGAGGTCGACGCGGTCATCGCGACGGCCGCGGCCGAGGGGATCGACGCCGACATCGTCAAGGGCGGCGAGCTGCGCGTCGCGACCTCCGGGCCGCAGCTGGGCCGGCTGGAGCGGTCGTACGCCTCCGAACACGCCTGGGGAACACCCGACGAGGTCTGGCTGGACGAGGCGGCGCTCGCGCAGCGGCTGCGGATGAAGGGTGCGTTGGCGGCGATCTGGACCCCGCACTGCGCCCGGATCCACCCGGTCAAACTGGTCACCGGCCTCGCCGCCGCGGTCGAACGGCGCGGCGTGGTGGTCCACGAGGACTCACCCGTCGTCGAGCTGGAGCGCGGTTCGGTTCGTACGGCCGACGGCTCGGTCCGCGCCGACGTCGTGTTGCGGTGCACCGAAGGCTTCACCGCGACCTTCGCCGGTGAGAAGCGCACCTGGCTTCCGATGAACTCCTCGATGATCGTCACCCGCCCGCTCACCGACGCGCAGTGGGCGGCGATCGGGTGGGACGACTGCGCGGTGCTCGGCGACGAGGCCCACGGCTACATCTACGCCCAGCGCACCGCCGACGGGCGTATCGCGATCGGTGGGCGCGGGGTGCCGTACAAGTACGGATCGCGCACGGACACCGCGGGCGACACCCCGCAGGTCACCGTCGAGCAGTTGCGCGCCTCGCTGACCGACCTGTTCCCCGACCTCGCCGGGATCGAGCTGGACCACGCGTGGAGCGGGGTGCTCGGGGTGCCGCGGGACTGGACCGCGACCGTGACCCTCGCCGACGGCGTCGGCTACGCCGGTGGGTACGTCGGCCACGGCGTCACCTCGTCGGCGCTCGCCGGCCGTACGCTCGCCGACCTCACCCTGGGTCGCGACACCGAGTTCACCGCGTTGCCGTGGGTGAACCGGCAGGTGCGCAAGTGGGAGCCCGAGCCGCTGCGCTACGCCGGGGTGATGGGGCTGTACGCCGCCTACCGCCGCGCGGACCGGCGCGAGACGCTCACCGGTCGCCGGTCCGGCCTGGCCACCCTGGCCGACCGGATCTCGCGCAAGCCCTGACCCGAGGGGACTCCTGCGCGGTGAGGTGACTGCCCATGAGGAGTCACCTCACCGCGAACCAGTCACCTCGGTGGGCTGTCCGGTGGTCGACGCCCACGCCCCGAGCGGCCGGTCGGGGTAGTCCTCGTCGGAGACGGTCTCGTCGATCAGGTCGAGGCCGCGCCGCCGGTAGTTCGCCAGGGCGGCCGGCCCGTCGAGCGAGCAGGTGTGCACCCACACCCTGGAGACCGCGGGCAGTTCGGTTGTGGCCCAAGCACATTCGATCGCGTACGACAGGAGCGCCGAGCCGATTCCGCGACCGATCGCACTCTCCACCAAGCCGAAGTACTTGATCTCCACCTCGGTCGAGCCGTCGACGATCGCGGCGCCCAGGTGGAAGTAAACCAACGGCGAACCGGCCTCGTACGCGACCACGAAC
>JASLFY010000388.1 GCA_030150425.1 Yimella sp.
CTCCATCCGCATGCTGGAGCCGCCCGCCAACAGATCGCGGACGTGGTTCGCCAGTTCCTGCGCGTCGAACGGATCGGAGATCAACGGGCGGGTGACGCTGATCAGGTTCTGGCCGTCGAGCTCGGTGGACAGTCCCATGCGGTGATAGGCGGAGATGGCGTTGGGGCTGGCGAAGGCCACCACTCCGTCGACGTCGAGCCGGATCAGGCCGTCGCCGACGCGGGGGCTGGACCGCGACATCGGCACGTCGCCGACGTTGGGGAACGTGCCCTCGGCAAGCATGCGAAGGAGATCACGGGCGCAGTCCAGATACGCCCGCTCGAGCGGCGCGACCTTGCGCCGGTCGGCCAGTGCGGTCTGATGGGTCAACACCGCGACCACGTCGTTGCCGTAGCGAACGGGTACAGCTTCCAGATTCAGCCGCGAATCACCTTGTGCGGCAGAGCTTTCTGCGCCGCGACCGATGAGACCGGTCTCGAAGGCCGCCGTGACGGCAGGCATGTCCGCCGCGGAATTGGTGGTCCCGACCGCGTCGGCGAACAGCACTGTCAGCGCGGTGTTGGGCCGAATCTGGGCGACGCACACCAGCGCACCGTCGTCGCGGCGGACCCACATGAGGTAATCGGCGAACGACAAATCGGCGAGCAGCTGCCATTCGCCGACGACGGCGTGCAGGTGGTCGACCGCATTGCCGGGCAGGACAGTGTGCTCGGCGAGCAGATCACCGAGTGTCGACACGTCGCGTTATCCCGTTCTGGGGTTGCCTAGCCGATGACGGCGATGAGGTCGCCGGCCTGGATCACGTCGCCGACGGCCACGTTGACGGACGTCACCGTGCCGGCAACCTCGGCCAGCACCGGAATCTCCATCTTCATCGACTCGAGGAGCACCACCGTGTCACCCTCACCGATCTGGTCGCCCTCGCGAACCACGACCTCGAGCACACTGGCCACGATTTCAGCGCGAACGTCCTCGGCCATCTTCACCCCACTCGTCTCTGTGTCTTTGCACAGGCGGTGCCTGCGGCCTCTATTGCACCACAGCACCACGGTTTGCAATTGGGTGGCGTGGCCGTGCGACACTGTAGGGCGAGCAACCGAACCTTTGGAGGACCATCATGGCCAAGCGTGGCCGCAAGAAGCGTGACCGTAAGCACTCGAAGGCCAACCACGGTCGGCGTCCCAACGCCTGACCTGCTGCCTTCCTGACCGCCCGGCTCCGTAACGGAACCGGGCGGTTTTCGTCTGTCCGGAAGCGCCCAGGAGGCCCGTTCAGCCGCGAACGATGGTGGTGCGGCTGATCTCCAGCTTCAGCCGGGCACGCAGGCCCTCAGGGGCCTTCTCGCCGCTGCACTTGGTGGCGATCAGCGCCTTCACCCGCTCCTCCACGCCGTACTGACGCAGGCAGGTGGGGCACTCCTCCAGGTGCAACCGCAGCTTGTCACGCGTCTCCGTGGTGCATTCCCCGTCGAGCAGGGTCCATACCTCGGCGATCACTGCCGCGCACTCGGGATGCTCCGGGTCGATCGGGCCGATCGGCGGCTGGAACGTATGTCCCTCGGGACGAGTGAACTCGTCGCTCATCAGGACACCTCCTGAGTGTCGAGGCTCTCCCCACGGAGGAATCCCCGGTCCCGGGCGACGCCGGTCAACAATTCACGCAGCTGCTTGCGGCCGCGGTGCAGGCGGGACATCACCGTCCCGATCGGGGTATCCATGATTTCGGCGATCTCCTTGTACGGGAAGCCCTCGACGTCGGCGTAGTACACCGCCATCCGGAACTCCTCCGGCAGCGCCTGCAGCGCCGCCTTGATTTCAGTGTCCGGCAGCGCTTCCAGCGCCTCGACCTCGGCCGAACGCAGACCGGTCGACGAGTGCTCGGCGTTGGCCGCCAGCTGCCAGTCGGTGATCTCGTCGGTCGGGTACTCAGCCGGCTGCCGCTGCTTCTTGCGGTAGCTGTTGATGTACGTGTTGGTCATGATGCGGTACAGCCAGGCCTTGAGGTTGGTGCCCTCACGGAACGAATGGAAGGCCGAATAGGCCTTCACCATGGTTTCCTGCACCAGGTCCTCGGCGTCCGCCGGATTGCGCGTCATGCGCAGCGCGCCGCCGTAGAGCTGATCGAGAAGCGGAATCGCGTCGCGCTCGAACCGCGCCGTCAGCTCCGCCTCGCTCTCTACCGCGGAACCCAGCCCGTCGATGTCGGTCATCGTGATCGAGACCGTCCCTTCTGTCGCGGCGCCACGCAACAGGTCCGGTAACTCGACCGGACGTTCCAGACATGCCGTCAGCACCTGTTGTCCCCTTCCGTCCGATCCTAGAGGCTGCGACCGACAAGTTCGCCAGCCATTAATTGACCATGCTGACGGGAGTAACAGCGCCGGGCCTGGCAGTTGTTCCCGCCCTCTACGCTTGCCAGCCATGGCAAGCGCGGCAACCCCGGCGATCAAGGCCCTGCAGGCCGCCGGAATCAGCTACGAGGTACGGCAGTTCCGGCACGATCCGCGGGCGACGTCGTTCGGCGACGAAGCCGTCAACGAACTCGCCGCGGCGGGGTTCGCCGCAGCGCAGATTTTCAAGACGCTGGTGCTGGC
>JASLFY010000007.1 GCA_030150425.1 Yimella sp.
CGCGACGGCCGTACGCCGGGAGTTGGCCGAGGAGCTCGGCGTCACCGCGACCGTCACCGGGCTGCGCGCGGTCAGCTGGTTGCCGCCGTGGCGTGGCTGGGACGACGCGACCCTGTTCGTGTTCGACGCGACGATCGACGCCGCCCCGCACGACCTGCAGCCGCGCGAGATCCGCGCGATCCATTGGGTCGACCCGGCGGAGCTGGGCGACCACGTCGCCGACTACACCGCCCGGGTGGTCGACCATGCACTGGCGAGCGAGGGCACCGTCTACCTGGAGGACGGCCACCCGGTCGAGCCCTGACCCCGAGATAACTGGTCGGGTCCGAAAGAACTCGAAAAACGGAGTTCTCTCGGACCCGACCAGTTATCTCGGGGGAGCGTCAGCGGTTGATCTCGTACTTCTCCGGCAGCAGCATGTTCGCGACCATGCCGACCACGGAGATGATCACCGAGCCGAGCACCGCGTCCCAGAAGAACTGGTCGACGTGGAAGGCCAGGTCCAGCTTCCCGGAGGCCCACGAGGTCAGCTGCAGCATCGCCGCGTTGACCACGATCAGGAACAGCCCGAGGGTCAGGATCAGCAGCGGGAACGACAGCAGCTTGGCGATCGGCTTGAGGATCGCGTTGATGACGCCGAACACCAGGGCGACCAACAGGACGGTCTTCACCTTGGTGCCGTTGGTGGCCGAACCGTCGGCCAGGTGGATGCCGGACAGCAGCGCAGCCGCCACCCAGAGAGCGATCGCGTTGACGACGAGGCGGATCAGGAAATTGCGCATGACCCCATTGTGACCGCCGTCACCGGGGTGTGTGGCGGGTCGTACTGTGAAGCCATGACCGAGCAGACCACCGGGGTTCGCCTGCGCGCCACCCTCGACGCCGTCCCCGCCTACATTGCCGGGAAGCCGGCCCAGCCGCGCGAAGACCTCGTGACGTACAAGATCTCCAGCAACGAGAACCCCTACCCGCCGCTGGACAGCGTGGTCGAGGTCGTCCGCGAGGCCGCGCTGCGGATGAACCGCTACCCCGACATGGGCGTCGCCACGTTGACCGCGGCGCTGGCCGACCGCTGGGGCGTCGGCACCGACGAGATCGCCACCGGCACCGGCAGCTCGGGTGTGTTGGGTCAGCTGATGCAGATCACCTGCGAGCCGGGCGACGAGGTCGTCTACCCGTGGCGCTCGTTCGAGGCCTACCCGATCATGGTGGCGCTCGCCGGCGCGACGTCGGTGAAGGTCCCGCTGGACGCCGACGCGCGCCACGACCTCGACGCGATGGCGGCGGCGATCACCGACCGCACCCGCCTGATCCTGCTCTGCACCCCGAACAACCCCACCGGTCCGTCGCTGGGGGAGCAGGAGATCCGCGACTTCCTGGCGAAGGTCGCGGGCGACGTGCTGGTCGTCATCGACGAGGCGTACCTGGAGTTCGTCACCGCCGACAGCGCGGTCGACGCGGTCGCCATCTTCCGGGACCACGACAACGTGGCGGTGCTGCGCACCTTCTCCAAGGCGTACGGCCTCGCCGGACTGCGCATCGGCTACGCCATCGCCCACCCGCCGGTCGCGACCGCGCTGCGCAAGGCGGCGGTGCCGTTCGGTGTCAGCGACCTCGCCGAGAAGGCTGCGATCGCCAGCCTGGAGGCGTACGACGAACTCCAGGAGCGCGTCGACGCGCTGGTCGTCGAACGCGCCCGCGTGGTCGAGGCCCTCACCGAGCAGGGCTGGCAGCTGCCGCAGACCCAGGCGAACTTCGTGTGGCTCCCGCTGGGCGACGACACCGCGGCGTTCGCCGCGCTCGCCGACCAGGAGGGGTTGGTCGTACGACCGTTCGCCGGCGAGGGCGTGCGCTGCACGATCGCCGAGCGCGAGGCCAACGACCGATTGATCGAGGTCTGCCGGGCGTTCCGGGAGCGCTGACCGACGGCTGACTGTGGGGTAGTCGGCGCCCTGGCGTAGGGTGCGGGCAAGCGTGTGATGTGACCTGAGTCATACGCACCGGCCGTCCGTCGGCAGCCGCGGTCACCCCCGCGCGTCGGCCCGTCCTGATCCGAGGAGACCACCGTGTCCGATCCCACTGAGGTGCGCCAGGAAGGCATGCCGTCCGACCTGCGGCACACCATGCATCACGAGACATCTGTACTGCCCACGATGGAACACGACATCACCGACGGTGGACCCGACATGGTCCAGTTCGTCGACGGTGACGGGAACCGGTTGGCGACCTGCGAGGCGAACGAGCCGTACGCGAAGATCGTCGAGGACATGACCTCGCAGGACGCGCAGTCGATGTACCGCGACCTGGTGCTCGTACGCCGGATGGACGCCGAGGGCCACGCCCTGCAGCGTCAGGGCGAGCTGGGACTGTGGCCCTCGCTGCTCGGTCAGGAGGCCGCACAGGTCGGCGCCGGTCGCGCGCTGCGCCCCCAGGACTACGCCTTCCCGGGCTACCGCGAACACGGTGTCGCGTGGTGTCGCGGGGTCGACCCGGTGAACCTGCTGGGCATGTTCCGCGGCGTCAACCACGGTGGCTGGAACTCCAACGAGAA
>JASLFY010000098.1 GCA_030150425.1 Yimella sp.
GTCGCCCGTGCCGCCGGGTTCAGCTGGCAGGCGGTCGGCGACGCCGTCGCCGGCGGGCTGGACCGGCTCGGTCGGTAGCAGCACCGGACCGGGCAGCGTCCCCGTCCTGATCCACCGCAGGTGTCCGTGCGCGTGGGCCACCCGGGTGAGCCCGTCGCGCAGCACCGATCGTCCCGCCAGCGGTTCGCGCCGCAGCGCACGACCGGCGTACGAGGGTGCGAAGGTGGCGAGGTCGCGAGCCAGAGCGCGCGGAGCGCTGCGCGCCGCGAAGATCTCCGGGTAGCGGTGCCACACCACGAACTCGGCCAGCCCCGACAGGTAGGTTTTGCGGACCAGCGTCCGCCAGCCCGACGACTGTCGGAAGTGGACCACCATGTTCGGTTCGAAGCCGATCCGACCGCCGTGTTCGATCACTCTGCGGGAGAAGTCGACGTCGTCCATGCCGTACGGCGGGAGGCCCTCGTCGAACCCGCCGACGGCGTCGAACACCGCCCGCCGCACCCCGAAGTTGCATCCCAGGACGGCCTGACCCGTCGCCCCGACCAACAGTCCGGCCGGGTTCAGCACCGGGGAATCCGGGTCCACCGGATCCGCCAGCAGGCGGTTGCGACCGCCGACCAGGTCGTACGTCTGCAGAGCCTCGGCGCCGGCCTGCACCCAACCGGGATCGACCACGTCGTCGGCGTCGCAGTAGAGGACGACGCGGCCCCGCGCCGCGAGCGTGCCGCCGTTGCGCGCGGCACACACGCCCTGTCGGCTGTTCGCGTCGACCACGCGGGTCCGCACGACGCGACCGATCGGGTGGTGCGCGACCACCGAGCGCAGGTCGTCGGTGGAACGGTTGTCGGCCACCACCACCTCCCACCGCAGGTCCGTCCGCTGGGCCCGGAGCGCGTCGAGTTGTCCGCCGATCACCGCCGCGGCGTTGTACGCCGGAATCACCACCGACACGTCCGGCGCACTCATCTGATGCCCACCGTGGACCCCGGGTACGCCGCGCGCAGCTCACGCTGCCTCTTTCGCCAGTCCGGCAACGGCGTCGACGGGGTCCACCGGTTCGGAACACCGAGCGCCTCGGCCGCGATCAGGCCGTGCAGGCTGGAGGACAGCACGAATCCACTGGCCGCGATCTGCTCGGCGACCGCACGCGGACGGCCCAGCACGTCGATGACGATCCGCCGGCGACCGATCTCGGCCCGCATCCGCTCTCGGCTGAGCTGCCCCCGCAGGGCGTGCACCCGCACCGTCGGACCGCCCCAGGGCCCGCCGTCCTCGATGAAGCCGCTGCCCCAGACGTGCGGACGCAACGGATTGGTCGACTCCTCCAACCACCCCAGGATCGAGCCGACGCTGACGAAGTCGGCAGCATTCATCCCGACGGCGCGGGATCGAGCGCCGAACAGATCTCGCAGCAGGATCGGGCTGAGTTGGTCCCCGAAGTTCCCCGGCTCGTCCTCCGGGCCACCGGCGTACGCCAACCGCGCGCCGCCCATCCCCCAGACGACAGCGGGCGGCCCCCATCGCCGCGCCCGTGCCTTCACGTTCACGACGCACAGTGTCGCCCGCCGCGGTCCGGCCGACCCGAGGATCGGAGAAACTGGCCCACAGGGACCAGAAAGCCCCGGTTCCTGTGGCGGAACCGGGGCTTTTCGGGAGAACTCAGCGCTTCTTCGCGGTGCGGAAGTCGTGGTTCAGCTGGCTGATGACGTCCAGCGGGATCTCCTTCGGGCAGGCGGCGGCGCACTCACCGATGTTGGTGCAGCCACCGAAGCCCTCGTGGTCGTGCTGGTTGACCATCGACACGACGCGGGCGTCGCGCTCGGCCTGGCCCTGCGGGAGCTCACCCAGGTGGGTGATCTTCGCGCCCATGAACAACATGCCGGACGCGTTCGGGCAGGCCGCGACACAGGCGCCGCACCCGATGCAGGTGGCGGTGTCGAACGCGCGGTCGGCCTTCGGCTTGCTGACCTGGAGGTTGTTGGCCTCCACGGCGGAACCGGTGTTGACCGAGATGAACCCGCCCGACTGGATGATCCGGTCGAACGCCGACCGGTCGACGACCAGGTCACGCACGAGCGGGAAGGCCGAGGCCCGCCACGGCTCGATGGTGATGGTCTCGCCGTCGGTGAACGAGCGCATGTGCAGCTGGCAGGTCGTGGTGACCTCCGGGCCGTGCGCCTCACCGTTGATCATCAGCGAGCACATGCCGCAGATGCCCTCGCGGCAGTCGCTGTCGAACGCCACCGGCTCCTCGCCCTTGGCGATGAGCTCCTCGTTGAGGACGTCCAGCATCTCCAGGAACGACATGTCCTCGGAGATGTTCGACACCGGGTAGGTGACGAGCTGACCCGCAGTGTCGGGGCCGTCCTGGCGCCAGATCTTCAGAGTCAGATTCATTACTTGTAGCTCCGTTGCTTCAGCTCGATGAAGTTGTAGACCAGGTCTTCCTTGTGCAGCACCGGCGCGCTCGGTGCACCGGACTCGTCACCGGCGAACTCCCAGGCCGCGACGTAGGCGAACTCGTCGTCGTGACGCAGCGCCTCGCCGTCCTCGGTCTGGCTCTCCGCGCGGAAGTGACCACCGCAGGACTCGCGGCGGTGCAGGGCGTCGATGCACATGAGCTCACCCAGCTCGAGGAAGTCGGCGACGCGGCCGGCCTTCTCCAAGGACTGGTTGAGGGTGTCGGCCGAGCCCAGGACGCGTACGTTGCGCCAGAACTCCTCGCGCAGCGAGCGGATCTGGTCGATCGCCTTGCGCAGGCCCTCCTCGGTGCGCTCCATGCCGCAGAACTCCCACATGATGTGGCCCAGTTCCTTGTGGAAGGAGTCGACCGAGCGCTCACCGTTGATCGAGAGCAACTTCTGGATGCGGCCCTCGACCGACTGCTTCGCCTCGACCACGGCGGGGTGGTCCTCGGTGATCGCCTCGAACGGGCCCTCCGCGAGGTAGTTGCGGATGGTGTTCGGCAGGACGAAGTAGCCGTCGGCCAGGCACTGCATCAGCGACGAGGCGCCCAGACGGTTCGCGCCGTGGTCGGAGAAGTTCGCCTCGCCGACCGCGTACAGACCCGGGATCGTGGTCTCGAGGTCGTAGTCGACCCAGAGGCCACCCATCGTGTAGTGCACCGCCGGGTAGATGCGCATCGGCACCACGCGCGGGTCGTCACCGGTGATCCGCTGGTACATGTCGAAGAGGTTGCCGTACTTCTCGTCGATGGCCTCGCGGCTCATCCGCGAGAGCGCGTCGGCGAAGTCGAGGTAGACGCCGCGACGGAAGTCGCCGACCATCGGCCCG
>JASLFY010000165.1 GCA_030150425.1 Yimella sp.
GCGAAGGAGCGCGCCGCCCACGAGCAGGCCGTACGAGCCCATCATGCGCGGGTCAACCGCCATCTGGTCGACGAACTACACACCCGACGGCGGCTCTTCCCACCGCTGACCGAGGCGGCCGACGCAGTCGAACTGCGGACCGGGGACCTGTGGCATCGCCATCCGGCCGCGTACGGGCATCTGCACTGGCGGGTCGGCGCCGGCACCGTCGCGTCCCACGTACGCGCCGGCGCGGCGGAATCCGTCGATCCCGACGACACTCCCGAGCCGCTCGTCGGCGCGCCGGTGACCGTCGACCTGACCCGCCACCGCCTGGTCGGCGTGACCGGGCCGTCGAACGTTCGCGCCGCCGTGCTCGACGGCTTGCTCGTCCAACTCGCCGCCTGGCACTCCCCGAGCCTGATCTCCGTCGCGGTCCTCGGCTCGCGGGTGCGCGAGCGCCACCCGGAGATCGACTGGCTCCCGCACGTGCGCCCGGACGCCCGCAGCGCCTCGCGGATCGTCGACCCGCACGACGAACTCGGGATCGCCGCACTGCTGGCCGAGCTCGGCCCGGCGAGCGAGACCGATCAGCCGGTCCGCACCATGGTGGTGATCGACGACGCGCGGGCTGTCGGGCTGCCCGCTTTCGCCGGGGTGCTGGCCGCGCCAGGGCGGTACGCGGCAACTGTCATCTGTTTCACTTCCGCCGATACAGCATTGCCGGCCCTGAGCCGGCCGGTCATCGAGCTCGGATCACCGGTGACAGCCCGACTGGACGGCGCCAGGTTCGTGCCCGACCTGCCCACGCCCGACCTCGTACGCCGAGCCCTGCGGTCCGCCCTTCCGCTCGTCGACGCGGCCCCTGCCGGCGGCACCGCGCCACCCCCGGCGCGCGTCGATCTGGAGTCGGTCTGGCGTACGGACCGCGGCGACGGGCTCCTCTCGGTGGCCGACACGGTCGCGCGCTGGTCCCGCGCCCCGTACTCGACCGAGGTGTTGCTGGGCGCCACCGGCAGCGGCCCGTACGCCGTCGACCTGCGCAGCGACGGACCGCACGCGCTGGTGGCGGGGACCACCGGCGCCGGCAAGTCGGAGCTGCTGCAGACGTTCGTCGCCGCCCTGGCCGCCGGCAACCGCCCGGACGAGTTGTCGTTCGTGCTGATCGACTACAAGGGCGGCGCGGCCTTCGCCGAGTGCGCCCGCCTGCCCCACACCGTCGGCGTGGTCACCGACCTCGACAAACACCTCACCGAACGCGCGCTGGCGTCGCTGTCGGCCGAGCTGCGGCGTCGCGAGCATCTGCTCGCGACGGTCGGGGCCAAGGACCTCGACGACTACCGCAGCCGGCCGGACCGACCACCCGTGCCGCGTCTGGTGCTGGTCATCGACGAGTTCCGGGTGCTGGCCGAGGAACTGCCCGACTTCATCACCGGACTGGTCCGACTCGCCACCGTCGGCCGGTCGCTCGGCGTCCACCTGGTCCTGGCCACCCAACGTCCGGCCGGGGTCGTCACCGCCGACATCCGGGCCAACGTGAACCTGCGGATCGCGCTGCGGGTGCGCGACGAGGGCGACTCCCACGACGTCGTCGAGTCCGCGGCGGCGGCCGGGATCCGCACCGACACTCCGGGGCGGGCGTACGTCCGCAGTGGTTCCGGCGACCTCGTCGCCTTCCAAACGGGTCGGGTCACGCTCGCGCCCGCCACCGAGCGCACCCTGATGGTGGAGCGTCCCGGCGCACCGCCGGCCCCCGAGCCGTCCGGTCCCACGGTGCTCACCGAACTGGCCGACGTGTTCGGACGAGCAGCCGCCGAACTCGGTGTCGCCCCGGCGCCCTCGCCGTGGCTACCCCCGTTGCCCTCGACGGTGGGTGCCGACCTCGACCCGTCCGACAGCCGGGCGATCAGCGGACCGACCGCCGAACCGTTCGCACTGCTCGGTCGCCAGGACCGCCCCGACGAGCAGTCCCAGCCGACCTTCGGGTGGTGCCCCGGCGTCGACCAACACCTCGCGCTCATCGGCGGTCCGCGCAGTGGTCGTACGACGGCGTTGCGGCGGTTGTTGCACGACGCGTGCACCCGGCGGTCGCCGCAGCAGGCGCAGGTGCACCTGCTCGATTTCGGTCGCGCCCTGACCGATCTCGGCGAGTGGCCCCACGTGGGCAGCCGGTTGGAGCCGGACGAGCCGGGGCGGCTCATCCGGTTGGCGGAACACCTCACCGACGTCGTCGCCGCGCGCCAGCAGACGCGCGCGACCGAACCCGCACTACTGCTGGCGATCGACGGCTGGGAGGCGTTCGTCGAGACCGCGGAGGAGCTCGTGTTCGGGCGCGTCCTGGATCAGGTGACCGCCCTGCTGCGGGACGGCCCGTCGGTCGGCGTCCACGTCGTCGTCACCGGTGGTCGGGCGCTCCTCACCAGCCGGTCGCTCCCGCTGTTCCGCAGCCAGATCGTGCTGCGCATGTCCGACCTGGACGACATCGCCGCGGCCGGCATCCCGCGGGCGGCCGTGCCGGCTGACCTGCCGCCCGGCCGCGGGCTGATCGCACCGAGTGGCATCGAGTGTCAGTTCGCCCTACCGGCCGACGTCGCACCCAGCGGTGACCCGGCGGGCGTGCTCGGTGTTCCGGCCCTGCCGGATCGGGTCTCCGCCGCGGACCTCCAACCGTGGCCCGGCGCGCTGACGATCGGACTCGGCACCGCCGGGCCGGTCGGACTGCCGTACGGCGGTCGGGGCGATCTGGTGGCCGTGGTCGCCGGCCCACCGGGGTCGGGTCGCACGACGGCCCTGCACCTCGCCGCCGAGCGGTTGGACGACCGACCGCAGGCCTGGGTGAGCGGCGCCGCCGCGTCGGCCGCGCCGGCGTCCGCCGTACGGATAGACACGGCGCAGCAGTTGACCGACTGGCTCGCGCAGAACCCGGCGGGCGTGGTGCTCGTCGACGACGCGGAGACGGTCCTCGGCACCGACGTGGAGGACGTGCTCGCCGACCACGCGCTCCGAGCGGTCCACCGAGGTGGCGTACTCCTGCTCGGTGCGGCGGCGATCGACCTGGCGGGCAACTACCGCGAACTGGTCGCCGAACTCCGCCGACGCCAGACAGGTGTGTTCCTCACACCGACACAGCCGGAGGGCGACTTCCTCGGTCTAAGGTTCCCGACACTCGACCGTCCGCGCCCGGGCGCCGGATTCTGTTGCGTGCGAGGCACCTTGACCGAGGTGCAGGTCGCCCTGCCGGGTCGTCAGTGACCGAGGTTCATCTGGTCGAGCATCTCCCGCGCTTGCTGCGCGCCGGAGTGTTCGACCAACACCTCGTACTTCGTGGCGACGACCTGGGTCACCGAGGTGAAGTCCCGACGCCCGCGGGTGGCGGCGTAGCCGATCGCGGCCCAGATCGCACCGAAGATCGCACCGAACAGAACGGTCGAGACCAGGATGCCGAGCAGCGATCCGCTGCCGAACATGCTGAAGATCAGACCGACGAACAGACCCATCCACGCACCGGAGGCGAGGCCGCCGAGCAGCACCTTGTTCCAGTCCAGGCGACCGGTGATCCGCTCCATCTGCTTCAGGTCGGTGCCGACGATCATGCAGTTCTGCACCGGGAACTCGTGGTCGGACAGGTAGTCGACCGCGCGCTGGGCGTCCTCGTACTTGTCATAGGTCGCCAGCGACATCGGGAAGTTGAGCGCGAGAGAGGGGAACTGGGGTGACGGGCGCATGCCGGGAGTGCTCATGGCAGCAGTCTCCCACCGCCCACCACCCGTTGTCGGTGGTCGCGTCTAGAGTCCACGACGTGGCTCTCCTCCTGCACCGCTCGGACCACCCCGAGGCGCTCGCCGCCGGGTTGGCCGACCTGCTGCGTGCCGAGCCGCTCGACGTCTTCGCGCAGGAGTGGATCGTCGCCCCGACCCGCGGCGTCGAGCGCTGGTTGGCGCAACGGATGTCCCACACCCTCGGCGCCGCGACCGGCTCCGACGGCGTCGCCGCCGGTCTGCGCTTCTTCACCCCCTCGTCCCTCGTCTCGTTGCTGCTCGACCGCGACCGCGACGACCCGTGGTCGCCCGACCGGATGGTGTGGGCCGTGCTCGGCGCGATCGACGAGTGCTGCGGTCGGCCCGGGTTCGAAACCCTGACCGCCCACCTCGGCGGGGGGCCCGCGCAGGACGATCCGGAGGCCGAATGGCAGCGCGGCATACGCCGCGGCCGGCGCTATGCCGTGGCGCGCCGCCTGGCTGGGTTGTTCGCGGCGTACGCCCGGGAGCGGCCTGCCGTGCTGGTCGACTGGGAGTCCGGCGGTCACGGCGACGGTCTGGGCGGTTCACTGCCCGACGACCTGCGCTGGCAGCCGCCGTTGTGGCGCACCACCCTGGAGGTCGTACGCCGCTGGAGCGGCGCCGACACCGAGTCACCGGTCCAGCGGCAGCAGCGCGTGCTGAGCCAACTGCGCAGCGGCGACCGAGGTCTCTCGCTCCCCCCGCGCATCTCCCTGTTCGGCCACACCCGGCTGACCCGCAGCGACATCGAGCTGCTCGGTGCCGCCGGCGAACAGGTCGACATCCACCTGTGGCTGCCCCACCCCTCCCCCGAGCTCTGGTCCGCCGTCACGGCGGCCGGCGCCACGGGCGGCCCGCGGGCCGACGACGACACCGCTCGTTCCGCCCACCATCCACTCCTGGCGACGCTCGGCCGCGACGTACGCGAGTTGCAGCAGACCCTCCACGCCGCCACCGACCTCGGTCCGGCCGCCCGGCCCGGCGCCACCGGAGCCACCCGACTTGCGTTGTTGCAGAACGACATCCGCAACAACGTGGAGCCCGACCCCACCCGATCGGTGTCGGCCGACGACCTGTCCGTCCAGGTCCACGCGTGCCACGGACCGAACCGCCAGGTCGAGGTGCTGCGCGAGGTGCTCACCGCCGCGTTCGAGGCCGACCACTCCTTGCAGCCGCGCGACGTGTTGGTCATGTGTCCCGACGTCGAACGGTTCGCGCCGTTGATCCGCGCCACCTTCGACGGGGCGCCGGATGCGGCCGAGGACGGGTCGACCGGCCGTCACCCCGGTCGTCGACTGCGGGTGCAGCTGGCCGACCGATCACTCGCCGCGGTCAATCCGCTCGTCGACCTCGCCCACCGGGTGGTCGCCCTGGTTTCCGGCCGGATCACCGCCTCCGAGGTCCTCGACCTCGCCGCCCACGAGGCGGTCCTGCGCCGCTTCGGATTCGACGAGGAGGACCTCGACCTGCTGGCCGGTTGGCTCCACGACACCGGCGTCCGGTGGGGGTTGGACGGCGACCACCGTGCGGCGTACGGCCTGGGCGGGTTGACCGACAACACCTGGACCGGCGCCCTCGACCGGCTCGTCCTCGGCGCCGGAGTGGCGGCCGGATCCGACGCCGCGGTGGCCGATCTGTTGCCGGTCGACTCGGTGGGCAGCGCCGACATCCGCACCGCCGGCCGGTTCACCGAGTTGTTGGAACGCATCCGGCGCGCGGTCACGACCGCCGGGTCGGTCAGCTCCGCCGCGCCGGCCGGGCGCGGTGAACTCACTGCCGCGGAGTGGGCCGACTGGCTGGCCGACACCGTGGCCGCGATCGGCGCCCCGGCCTCCGACCAGCCGTGGCAGATGGAACAGCTGCGCCGCGAGCTGGACCGGATCGCCGAGACGGCCGGTGATCGGATCTCGTTGCGGCTCAGCGACGTACGCGTGCTGTTGGACCAGCGGTGGGGCGCCCGGCCGAGCCGCGCGAACTTCCGCACCGGAGCGGTGACCGTCTGCACGATGGTGCCGATGCGGTCGATCCCCCACCGCCTGGTGGTGGTGCTCGGCGTCGACGACGGTGTCTATCCGCGCTCCCCGATCACCGATGACGACGACGTCCTGGCCCGGTCCCCGCAGGTCGGCGAGCGCGACCTGCGCAGCGAGGATCGCCAGCTACTGCTGGACGCCGTCATGGCCGCCGGCGAGACCTTCGTCGCGATCTACTCCGGGTTCGACGAACACACCGGACTGCGCCGCCCGCCGGCCGTCCCGCTGCAGGAATTGCTGTCGGCGGCGAGTCTCACGGCGACGGCCGGCGACGAGTCCCGTCCGTTCCTGCGCCACCACACCCTGCAGGCGTTCGACAGTCGTAACTTCGACCCGGCCGTCGCGCCGACCCCGGGCGGTTCGTTCGACGTCGCCGCCCACGCGGCGTCGGTCGCGCTGCGCACGCACCGACTGTCGCCGACGCCACCGAGCTCGATGACCGACCTCCGGCTCAGCCCGGTCGCCTCGACCGAGGTCACGCTCGCCGAACTGAAGTCGTTCTTCGACAACCCGGCGCGCGAGTTCCTGCGCCGCCGACTCAACATCACCGTCGCCCACGAAGCCGACGAGATCGACGACTCGCTGCCGATCGAGTTGGACTCCTTGGAGCAGTGGGCGATCGGCGACCGCATGATGACGGCGGTGTTGAACGGTGCGCCGCTGGACGCCGTCCGCGCCGCCGAGGAACGCCGCGGCAGCCTCCCGCCGGGCCCGTTGCGCGCCGACCTGCTGACCAAGATCAGTGCGGAGGTCGCGTCGCTGACCACCGGGGTCGGTGACCGCGACCAACGGTCGATGGAGATCGGCCTCGACCTCGAGGGCGTACGACTGACCGGGGTCGTCGGCGGACTCACCGACACCGGACCCGAATTGCGCACCTACTCACGACTGTCCGCCAAACACATGGTCGGCGCGTGGATCGATCTGCTGGCGCTGGCCGCGGCCGGCGAATCCGCTGCACCCCTCGCCGCCCATCTGCACGGCCGCCGCGGCGACGTCACCCTGACGGCGCCGCCAGCCGATCTCGCCCGGCAATTCCTGACCGCCCTGATCGGCTACCGCGACAGCGGACTGCGGTCCCCGCTCGGCATTCCGCCGAAGACGGCGAGCTCCTACGCGTGGGCCGTACGCAACGCCGACGACCCGCGCGAACCGGGCGCCGTTCAACGCGGCTACGCCCAGGCCCGCAAGGACTGGGAGGGCGACCGCTTCCCCGGCGAGAACGACAACGCCTGGTGGCAGCGCGTGCTGGGCCGTGCCGCCACCATCGAACAGCTCGACGCCAACGGCTCCCTGCGTTACTGGGCTCCGTTGGTGTGGGGCCCGATCCATCAGGCCGGTGGTCGACCATGAATCACCCCGCGACCGCGGTGCAGCCGTTCGACCCGCTCGGACCGCTGCCCCAGGGCACCACGCTCATCGAGGCCAGCGCCGGCACCGGCAAGACCTGGACCCTCGCGGCGTTGGTCACCCGCTACGTCGCCGAAGCCGGGCTGCCGCTCGACCAGTTGCTGGTCGTCACCTTCAGCCGGATGGCCAGCCAGGAGTTGCGCGAGCGGGTGCGTGCCCAACTCGAGGAGACGCTGCGCGGTCTGGAGCGACCGGCGGAGCCGTCCGACGACGCGCTGCTGGACCACCTACGGTCCACCGACCCTGCCGAGCTCGCCCGCCGGACCGACCGGTTGCGCACCGCCCTGGCCGACTTCGACACCGGCACCATCGCCACGATCCACCAGTTCTGCCACTACGTGTTGGCCGGGCTCGGCATTGCCGGCGACTCCGACCCCCACGCCCGACTCGTCGAGGACCTCGACGATCTGCAACGCGACGTGATCGACGACGTCTACGTCGCCTGCAGCACCGAACCCGAAGGTGTGCCGGGGCCCTACGCCGATGCCGCACGAGCCGCGCGCACCGCCCTGGCGAACCCCGATGCGCCGCTGGTGCCCGACCCGCCCCCGAGCCGGCAGCGGCGACTGTTCGACTTCCTCGACCGGGTACGCCGCGAGTTCGACCACCGCAAGCGTCAGGCCGGCCTGCTCGGCTACGACGACCTGCTCACCGAACTCGCGCGTGCCCTGCACCGCCCCGGGAGCCCGGCACGCGAACGGATGCGCGACCGCTGGTCCGTCGTGTTGGTCGACGAGTTCCAGGACACCGATCCGGTGCAGTGGGACGTCTTCGCGACCGCCTTCGGCAGTGCATCGGAGGAACCGGAGGGCACCGCCGCCAAGACGCTCGTGCTGGTCGGGGACCCGAAGCAGGCGATCTACGGATTCCGCGGCGGTGACGTCCACACCTACCTGAGCGCGGCGGGCAGCGCGACGACTCGCCTGTCTCTGCCGGTGAACTGGCGGTCCGACCAGGCGCTGGTCAACGCGTTGCAGCAGCTGACCGGGAACGTCGAACTGTCCGAGGGAATCGTGGTCCACCCGATCACCGCCGCCCGCGACCATCGGCGCCTGGCCGACTCCCGCGACGACGCCCCGATCCGCCTACGCGCCTTCCTGGGCGACCGCGTCGCCATCGGGGTCGCTCGGCCCCGGGTCGCGGCCGACGTCGCCGAGGACATCGCGCAACTCCTGTGCAGCGACGCGACCTTCGACGGCGCACCGATCTCGCCGCGCCACGTCGCGGTGCTGGCCCACACCTACAAGGAACTCGAGCTGGTCCGCGACGAGCTGCGCCGGCGGCAGATCCCCTCGGTGCTGGTGTCCAGCGCGTCGGTGCTCCACACCGAGGCCGCCGGGTGGTGGCTGACCCTGCTGATGGCGCTCGAGCAGCCCCACCGCGCCGAACGCATCCGGGCCGCCGCGCTGACCCCGTTCCTCGAGTGGACCGAGGAGGCTCTCGGCGAGGGCGGCGACGACGTCACCGACCGCATCTCCGAACAACTGCGCGAGCTGTCGACCGACCATCGCCGCGGCGGCGTCGCGGCGGTGCTGGACCGGCTCGTGGCCGACGGGCTGGGCGCCCGCGTCCTGTCCCAGGTCGGCGGCGAACGCAACGTGACCGACCTCGAACACTGCGCGACCCTGCTGCAGGAGAAGGAGGCCGACGGTGTCTCCGGGCTCACCGGTCTGGTCGGTTGGTTGCAACGCCAGTCCACCGACGACGCCACCCGCACCCCCGCCGGCGCCCGGATCATGCGCCTCGACTCCGACGCCCAGGCGGTGACCCTGTCGACCATCCACGGCAGCAAGGGACTGCAGTACCCGGTCGTCTACGCCCCGTTCCTGTTCGACCGCTGGATCAACGACCGGGAGAGCCCCGTCCTGGTCCACCGCGACGACCGGCGGGTGCTCGCGTTCGACAACGGTGCTTCCACCCTCGGGTCCTACGCCGACGAGGCGCGCGCCGAGGACCTGCGGCTGGCGTACGTCGCGATGACGCGGGCCCAGTCCCAACTGGTGTTGTGGTGGGACCACACCTGGAACAACCCCAACGGTGGGCTGCACCGCCTGCTCTTCGGTCAGGCGTCGAGCGCACTCGCGATCGAGACCCGCGCCGCGATGGATCCCGCGACCCGT
>JASLFY010000173.1 GCA_030150425.1 Yimella sp.
CGCCGGTCGACGCGGCGCAGCGGGACATCACCGCGGTGCCGACGACGGTCGTACCGACGGTCTCCGTGGATGAGGCCGCGGCTGCTGCCGAGCCGGGCTCCCTCGCCGACGCCTGGGCGGAGGCGGCGCCACAGCCCACCTCACCGTTGACCACCATCCACCCGGAGTCGACCGCCGGGCCTGTACGCCTGCGGCCAGGACAGAATGCGGCCCTGGTCAGCGGGGTGGTCGAGGTCCGCTGCACGGTCGGTGCTGGGCAGGGTGAACCGCTGGATCCGATGGCGTTCGAGGTCGACGCGAACGGCAAGGTGCTCGGCGACGACTCCTTCGTGTTCTACAACAACCCGCGCGCCGGATCCGGGGCGATCGAGCTCACCGACGACGGCGTACGCGTCGACCTGGACGCCCTGCCCGCCGACTGCGCGGCGGTCAACGTGGCGGTCGCCGACGACCACCCGTTGGGCGACCAGCAACTCACGGTCACGGTGGGCACCGGCGACCACGAGATCGGTCTGGACGCCGACCCGGTCGATGCGGAGCAGGCGCTCATCGTCGCCCGGATCTACCGGCGCGACGGGGTGTGGAAGCTGCGCAACGTGATGGCCGGTTGGGCCGACGGGTTGGAGCCGATGGTGCGCGACTTCGGGTTGGAGATCGCCGACTGAGACGCCAATGGCTGATCGGTGTCGCCATGACAACGCCGATCAGCCATTGAGTTGTGGTTCAGGTCGCCGGCTCGGCGTCCGCCTCGACCCCGCGCTTGAAACCCCAGTACGTGTTGTTCGCCGCGAGCAGGAACACCAGCAGGCCGACGGCCGCCCACCAGGCCATCACCCAGAGGTGGAAGCCCAGGTGGAAGTTGTCCAGGTAGACCGCGCTGCGGATCGCGTCGACGCCGGCGCCGTTGGGCAGCCACTGGCCCATCGAGCGCCACGGCTCGGGCAGGAGCTGGTACTGGTACGCACCACCGGCCGAGGGGTTGCCGAGCACCACGAAGAGCAGGATCGAAACGCCGATCCCGATGACCCCGAACACCGACTCCATGCCCATGGTGAACACCGACGAGGTCGCCGACAGCAGGGTGCCGATGCCGACCAGCAGCCAGAAGTGGCCCTGCAACGCGCCGATCCACTGGTCGACCACGAGCGCCCCGGCGATGCCGGAGACGAACGCGTAACCGAGGCAGGCGACCAGGCGCCAGAGCATGCGGCGGAAGTTCCGGGCCTTCGGGCCGTGCCGGACGCCGACGAGTGACGCCATCAGGTAGCCGCCGACCAGCCACCCGACGGTGAGGTAGAAGCCACTCAGGCCCCGGGCGTCACCGGACTGCACCGGAGCGATGTCCTGCACCTTCAGCTGGCGGTGCTGCTTGGCCGCAACCTGCTGGAAGATCACTTGCAGCGCCTGGGCGTTCGCCTCGCCGGTCGAACCGGCCACCTGGAGCGTGTCGGTCTTGCTGTTCGGGTCGAACAGATACACCGCCTGGCGCTCGTTCTCCTTCAGCATGGTGCGCGCCGTGTCCGGGTCGGTCTCGGGGTACGCCCACACCGGCTGCCCGTCGATCGCGTTGAGCTGGTTGGAGACGTAGTTCTGCCAGTTGTGGTCGCTGACCACGCTCACCGCGAGCGCGTGCGGCTGCTGGTGGTGGAACGCGCCGACGTACGACGCGATGAACGCGACCTGCAACACCAGGGCCGCGACGATCAGGCTCAGCGAACGGAAGCCGAGGACGTCGCGGACGCGGGTGAGCAGCGGTTCGTCGCGGCTGCGTTCGTAGCCCTCGCGCGGGCCGTACGCCGGTCGCAGCGCCGAACTCCCATGCGCGTCGTCGGCCGGGTGTTCGCGGGTGTCGAGGTCGTCGTCCGATGCCATGCGCACGATCGTACCCGACTCACTACAGATGTAGTGATCCCTTGACCGGCGCTGCCGGCCCGCCTAGGTTTCCACGCGTCGGAACGCTGATTCGGCCATGCGAACCCACGCCGTCGTGAACGGGAGTGCCATGAGTTACGTCCTCGGTCCCAACCAGTACGGCAAGGCGGAGAACCGCGTCGTACGCATCTACCGCGACACCGACCGCCACGAGATCAAGGACCTCAACGTCTCGACCGCGCTGCGCGGCGACTTCTCCGCCGCCCACGCCAGCGGCGACCAGTCCCAGGTCCTGCCCACCGACACCCAGAAGAACACCGCGTTCGCGTGGGCGAAGAAGCACGGCGTCAGTTCGCCCGAGGACTACGCGCTGGCCCTCGGCGGCCGGCTGCTGGAGGCCTGCCCACGCGCCGACGCGGCGCGCATCGAGGTCGACGAGTACGTCTGGGACCGGATCGAGGTCGACGGCAAGGGCCACGACCACTCGTTCGTCCGCCGCGGCACCGAGACCCGCACCACGATCGTCACCCGCAACCGCGACGGCGGTCAGTGGGTGGTGTCGGGGCTGAAGGATCTGACCCTGCTGAAGTCGACCGGCTCGGAGTTCAAGGGCTTCCTGAAGGACGAGTACACCACGCTCGCCGAGGCCCACGACCGCATCATGGCGACCTCGCTGATCGCCCGCTGGCGGTACGACGGAACCGACGTCGACTGGAACACGGCGTACGACTCCGTCCGCGCGATCCTGCTGGCGACCTTCGCCACGAAGTACAGCCGCGCCCTGCAGGAGACCCTGTACGCGATGGGTGAGGCGGTGCTCGACGCCCACTCCGAGGTGGCCGAGATCAAGTTCTCCGCCCCGAACAAGCACCACTTCCTCTATGACTTCTCGCGGTTCGCCGACCCCGACCTGGAGAACAACGGCGAGGTGTTCCACGCCGCCGACCGGCCGTACGGCCTGATCCAGGCGACCGTGCAGCGCGAGTCGATGAGCGACCCGGGCGACGCCTGGCTGACCGTCCCGGCGTTCACCTGATGGGCCTGGCCGACTTCAACGCGGTGCCCGAGTCCGAGGCGCGCGCCGCCCTGCAGGCCTGCCTGCCGGTCGACCGGTGGGTGACCGCCGTTGCCGCGGGTCGGCCGTACGCGTCGGCGGCCGACGCGCTCGCGGTGGCCCGCGACGCGGCCGCCGAGCTGGACGACGCCGAGCTCGCGGCGGCGCTCGCCGGACATCCGCGCATCGGCGAGCGGGCGAGTTCGTCGGCCCACTCCGCCGACCACTCGCGCCGGGAGCAGGCCGGGGTGGACCGGTCCGACGACGACCTGATGCGGCGCCTCGCCGAGGGCAACAGCGCGTACGAGGACCGCTTCGACCGGGTGTTCCTGATCCGTGCGAAGGGGCGCGACGCGACGGAGATCCTCGCCGAACTGCAGCGCCGGCTGCACAACGACGAACCGAGCGAACGTACGGAGACCGTGACCCAGCTGCGCGAGATCGCGCTGCTGCGGTTGCAGGAAGTGGTGAGCTGATGGGCACGCTGAGCACGCACGTGCTGGACACCAGTCGCGGGCGTCCAGCGCGAGGAGTTCGCATCGCGCTGCAGACGTTGGCCGGTGAAGCCTTGGACGAGGGCGTCACCGACGCCGACGGGCGGGTCGGCCAGATCGGCGCCGATGTGTTACCCGAGGGCGACTACCGCTTGGTGTTCGGTGCGAAGGACTACTTCGCCGGCCTCGGTGTCGAGTCGTTCTACCCGGAGATCACGGTCGCGTTCACCGTCGCCGACCCCGCGCAGCACTACCACGTCCCGCTGCTGCTGAACCCGTACGGATACTCCACATATCGCGGGAGCTGAGCCGTGCCGCGGATCGTCCTGGCCCCGGACAAGTTCAAGGGAACGCTGACCGCCGACCAGGTCGCCGCGGCCCTCGAGCGCGGGATCCGGCGGGCGCTGCCCGACGCCGAGTGCGTGGCCGTGCCGGTCGCCGACGGCGGCGACGGCACCCTCGCCGCAGCGGAACACGCCGGCTTCGAGGTCGTACGGCTGCAGGCGGCGGGCCCGCTGGGTCGGGTCACCGACACACGCTTCGCGCGCAAGGGCACCGAGGCCGTCGTCGAGATGGCCGAGGTGGGCGGGCTGGCGATGCTCCGCGACCCGC
>JASLFY010000249.1 GCA_030150425.1 Yimella sp.
GCGGAGAGCGACCGGCCGTACCCGAAGTAGATCGCCAGGCCGAGCACGAGCCAGACGAGGAACCGGGTCCAGGTCTCCACCGACAGCGACGTCATCAGAACGACGCAGGCAAGGGCCGAGACAGCCGGCAGCACCGGCACCAACGGCGTCCGGAACGGACGCTTCATGTCCGGCTTCGTACGCCGCAGCACCGGCACCGCGATCGACACGACCGTGAACGCGAACAGGGTGCCGATGCTGACCATCTCCGCCAGCACGCTCAGCGGGACGAACCCGGCGAACAGGCAGACGACCGCGGTGATCGCGAGGGTGATGCGCATCGGCGTGTGGAACCGGTCGCTGACCTTGCCGATCCCGGCCGGCAGCAGACCGTCGCGGCAGAGCGCGAAGAAGATCCGGCTCATCGCCACGATGTCGACCAGGATCACCGAACTCAACCCGGCGACGGCCGCGATGCCGATCAACACCGACGCCCAACCCATCCCGACCTGGTCGAACGCATCGGCGATCGGCGCGCCTTCGGAGATCTTGCTGTACTTCACCATCCCGGTGATCACGAAGCAGACCGCGAGGTAGAGCACGGTGCAGATCAGCAAGGTGCCGATCAAGCCGCGAGGCATGTCCTTGGCCGGGTCCTTGGTCTCCTCGCCGAGATTGGCGACCGCCTCGAAACCGCTGTACGCGAAGAACACCACGCCTGCGGCGATCAGCACCCCGGTGAAACCGAACGCGGTCGGGGTGGCGCCGGTGACCCACTGCCACAGCGGCTGCTTCAGACCGGACGTGCCGTCGGCGACCGGTTGCGACGGCGGAACCCACGGGCTGAGGTTGGCGGCCTTCACGAAGAAGATGCCCGCGACGATCACGAACACGCAGACCGACACCTTGATGACGACCAGCGCATTGGTGACCAGCTTCGACTCACGGATGCCGACGGCCGCCACCACACCGAGCACCACCGCGATACCGATCGCGCCCAGGTTGACGGTGGAGTGTTCCTCGCCGAACCACTGCTGCGGCAGGTTGAACGACTCCTGCAGGTAACCGGACCAACCGCGGGCCACGACCGCAGCGCCGAGCGCGAACTCCAGCACCAGGTCCCAGCCGATGATCCAGGCGAAGATCTCGCCGATCGTGCCGTACGCGTACGTGTAGGAGCTGCCGGCGGTCGGCACCGCCGCGGCCAGTTCGGCGTAACACAACGCGGCGAGCAGACTCACCAGTCCGGCGAGGCCGAAGGCCAGCACGATCGCCGGGCCGGCGTGGTTCTTGGCCTCGACCCCGGTGAGGGTGAAGATGCCGGTGCCGATCACGATGCCGACGCCGAAACCCATCAGGTCCCACATCGTCAGCCGACGGCTGAGGTGGCCGGCAGACTCCTCGGAGGTGCCGTCGTTCTGGTGGATGACGGTGTCGATGTCCTTGGTACGAAGGACGTTTCGGATTGCCATCACGCCAGGCTATCGATCACCGCTGCTTGCGCTTCTCGCGAACTCGCACCGAGATCTCGATCGGAGTGCCCTCGAAACCGAACTCCTCGCGCAACCGGCGCTCGACGAAGCGGCGGTAGCCGGCCTCGATGAACCCGGACGCGAACAGCACGAACCGCGGCGGACGGGTCGAGGCCTGCGTGGCGAACAGGATGCGCGGCTGCTTGCCACCGCGCACCGGGTGCGGGTGACCGGCCACGATCTCGCCGATGAAGGCGTTCAGGCGGCCGGTCGGGATGCGGTTGTCCCACGACTCCAGCGCGGTCTCGATCGCCGGCACCAGCTTCTCGACGTTGCGTCCGGTCTGCGCGGAGATGTTGACCCGCGGTGCCCAGGTCATCTGGACCAGTTCGCGCTCGATCTCCTTCTCCAGGTAGTACCGGCGCTCCTCGTCGAGCAGGTCCCACTTGTTGAACGCGACGACCATCGACCGGCCGGCGTCGATGACCTGCTGCAGGACGCGTATGTCCTGCTCCGCGATCGACTGCTCGGCGTCGATCAGCACCACCGCGACCTCGGCCTTCTCGATCGCGGTCTGGGTGCGCAGCGAGGCGTAGAAGTCGGCGCCGCGGGTCTGGTGGACGCGGCGGCGGATGCCGGCGGTGTCGACGAACCGCCAGGTGCGGCCGCCGAGCTCGATGTACTCGTCGACCGGGTCGCGGGTGGTGCCGGCGACGTTGTCGACTACGACGCGGTCCTCACCGGCCAGCTTGTTCAGCAGCGACGACTTGCCGACGTTCGGGCGTCCGACGAGGGCGACGCGGCGCGGGCCGCCACGCTGGTAGGCCCCGCCGACCGACGACGTACGCGGCAGCACGTCGAGCAGCGCGTCGAGCGCGTCACCCGAACCGCGGCCGTGCAGCGCGGACACCGGGTAGGGCTCGCCGAGGCCGAGCGACCACAGCATCGCCGCGTCGGCCTCGGTGCGCTGGTCGTCGACCTTGTTCGCGACGAGCACGACCGGCTTCTTCGAGCGGCGCAGCAACTTGACGACGGCCTCGTCGTCGTCGGTGGCGCCGACCGTGGCGTCGACGACGAAGAGCACGGCGTCGGCGAGATCGATCGCGACCTCGGCCTGCTCGGCGACCCGCAGGTGGATGCCCTGCGCGTCGATCTCCCAACCACCGGTGTCTACCAGGGTGAACCGGCGTCCGCTCCACTCCGCGTCGTAGGCGACGCGGTCACGGGTCACGCCGGGAACGTCCTCGACGACCGCTTCACGGCGGCCGATGATGCGGTTGACCAGGGTGGACTTGCC